>JAGRPB010000147.1 GCA_020439945.1 Verrucomicrobiia bacterium | reverse complement strand
CTTTTCCCTCCATGCCAGACCCGAACGAGCCCCAGTCCCCGCCGCCGCCCCCGAGCAACTCGCTCTTCGCCACCAGCGAGCGGATCGAGAAGATCAACGTCGCCGACGAGATCAAGAACTCGTTCCTCGACTACTCGATGTCCGTCATCATTTCCCGAGCCCTGCCGGATGCCCGCGATGGACTGAAACCCTCTCAGCGACGCATTCTGCTGGCGATGAATGACCTGGGACTCGCCCCCGGAAAGAACTACCGAAAATGCGCCAAGATCTGCGGTGACACGTCCGGTAACTATCACCCCCACGGCGAAGCCACGATCTATCCGACGCTGGTCAACATGGCCCAGCCGTGGTCGATGCGGGATTGCCTCGTCGATGGCCAGGGAAACTTCGGCTCCGTCGAAGGCGATCCCCCGGCCGCCATGCGTTACACCGAGGCCCGATTGACTCACCTCGGTCATGTCCTGATGACGGACATGGAAAAGAACACGGTCGACTTCATCGCCAACTACGATGAGACCCGCGAGGAACCGGTCGTTTTCCCCGCCGCCATGCCCAACCTCCTCGTCAACGGCGGCACCGGGATCGCCGTCGGTATGGCGACCAACATTCCGCCGCACAATCTCGGCGAAGTGGTCGATGGCGTTTGTGCCACGATCGACAATCCTGAGATCACCATTCAGGAACTGCTCACCTTTATTCAGGGGCCCGACTTTCCCACCGGTTGTACCATTCTCGGTCGCAAGGGGATCCAGGAATACGCCGCCACCGGGCGGGGAAGCATCCGCGTGAGAGGTCGTGCCGAAGTCGTCGAAGACGCCAAGGGTCGTGAGCAGATCATCATCACCGAGATTCCCTACGCAGTGAATCGGGCCAAACTGGTCGAGCGTATCGCTGAGTTGGCCAACGCAAAGATTCTTCCCGAGATCAGCGCCGTGCGCGACGAATCGGACGAGAACACCCGCGTCGTCGTCGATCTCAAGCGCGATTCCCGGGCTCAGGTGGTCCTCAATAATCTCTACAAGCACACCGCGCTGGAGTCCTCTTTCTCCGCCAACATGCTCGCCATTGATGACCGCCGTCCCAAGCTGCTGTCGCTCAAGGACGCCATCATCTGCTACATCGAGCACCGCCGCGAAGTAGTCCTGCGCCGCACTCGCTACCTGCTGGGTCAGGCGGAGAAAAATGCCGAGAAACTCGAGGCCTACCTCCTCGCCCTCGGCAATCTCGATGACTTCATCAAGATGATCCGCGACTCCAAGACGCGGGATGAGGCGCGGGAGAAAATCAAGGCCTACACCTTCGAAGCCAGCGCAGCGGAAGCGCTCGGCATCCTGCTTCGCGATCAGGAAAGTCTCAAGATCGAACCCGGTCGCTATGTGCTCACCGACAAGCAGGTCGATCACATCCTTGAACTCCGACTCTACCAATTGGTCGGACTCGAGCGCGACAAGATCAAGGCCGACTACGATACCCTGCTCGAAACCATCAAGGACCTGCTCGACATCCTCGCCCGCGAGGAGCGCGTTCTCCAGATCATCAAAGACGAGCTTCAGGAGGTGAAAGCGAAATACGGCACCCCTCGCCGTACTGACTTCGCCGAGTACGAAGGTGAAATCGCCAACGTCGATCTCATCGCCAACGAGTCGAACATCATCACCATTTCCCATCGCGGCTACATCAAGCGCACCCTCGCCAGCGAGTACCGCACCCAGGCGCGCGGTGGTCGCGGCCTCAAAGGCATGGAAACCCGCGAGGCGGTCGATGAGGAAGACGAAGCGGATTTCGTCGAACATCTCTTCGCCGCGACCGCACACGATTACCTGATGTTCTTTACCGACACCGGGCGAGTCTACGTCGAGCGCGTTTACCAGATTCCCGAAGGCAGCCGCACCTCCAAGGGCCGGTCGATCAAGAATCTGCTCAGTCTTCAGCCCGAGGAAAAAATCGCCGCCACCCTGCGCATCATCGCCGTCGGCCAGGAGGACAAGGACGCGACGTTCGTGCCTGATCAGTTTGTTCTTTTCGCCACCCGCAGCGGGAAGGTGAAGAAGACTTGTCTCAGCGATTTCCGGAACTATCGGAAAGACGGCATCATTGCCATCAAGATCGAGGAAGAAAACGAGCTCATCGACGTCAAGCTGACCAACGGCGAAGACGAGATCTGCCTGGTTACCAACCAAGGCTACTGCGTCCGCTGCAAGGAAACCGACATCCGTCCCATGGGCCGCCCCAGCGCCGGTGTCATGGGCATCCGTCCGCGCGGCGACGACTACCTCGTCTCTCTGACCGTGGTCGAGGAAGGCGCACAACTGCTCGTGGCCAGCGAACGCGGTCTTGGCAAGCGCACCAATTTCGACGAATACCCGACGAAGGGACGCGGCGGCAAAGGCGTCATCACCATGAACGTCACCGACAAAACCGGCGCCGTCATTGGTGCCCTAAAGGTGACGGAAGAGGATGAGATCATGCTCATGACCGACGCCGGCCAGAGCGTCCGCATCCGCGCCGCCGAGGCTCGTCTCACCGGCCGCAACGCCCAGGGCGTGAAACTGATGAATCTCCGAGAAGGCGAGAGCATCCAGGACATCGCCCGCGTCGTCACCGACGACGCCGAAGCGGAAGAGGCAGAAACCGAAGCTGACGACGGCGGCGCCGCCGAGGGCAGGACTCCGGCCACCGAATAATCCGGTTCCGATCGCACAGGGTTGGAACCCACCTTCTACCACAAAGCCAAAGCCGCCAGCTTAGGAAAGTAGCATGGGATTCCAATCCCGTGCATGTCCCCGCGGGATTGCATCCCGCGAGTCGCTCCGGAAAGTATGGGCGGGATGAAATCCCACCCGGACGTGCACGGCTTGAAAAGCCATGCTAAGAAGTGCGCATAGGACCCATTCCAGGATCGCCCCGCTCCCACCCGATTGTGCTATACTGCCGGTCGCTTTGGTTTCCCCACACTCTATCTCGAAAAATACGTGCTTACGCGTCTGGCTCACCTTGGTGTGCCTGCCACCGTTGTTGGGCATTTCGCAGGACACCTCGCCACCGCCATCGACCCCCACCGCTCCGGGATCGCCGACCGGCCAAGTGACGAAAAAAGCGAAGCAGGTTCGGGTCGTCAGTGACAATCCTGAAACCAAGGCTGCCTTCACCAATTTCACCGACCAGCTGTACAACCAGTTCCGGCAACTGATGAAGGAACCGGACGATGCATGGGCCTTTCCCATCACGGTGAACATCTCGGGTACCGCCAACGATGTCGTCGAAGGCGCCACCGCCGTCATTCCTCCCGAGATCGAACTGCTCCCGGATGGTCGAATCAACCTGCAGCTCTACGTCAGGCTTCATAACCGCTACGATCAGACGGAAGTCACGCGACGCTTCATCCAACTGCTGCTGTATGAGATGATCACTCGCCAATACGCCGGAAAGCCGAACGCCTTCGACGAGATCAATCTCAAGGTTCCCTACTGGCTGGTGCGCGGCATTGATGAACTGATCAAGCACCGCGCCGCCGGAAAACCCAGTCAGCTTTTTGCCGGAATGGTAAAATCACGCGAAGTGCTTTCAGCGGCGCAGATCCTGGAAAAGACCGCCTCCGACGCGACCGATCCGGTGTCGGACGCGATGTATGGCGCCTCCTCCGCGGCCCTCGTCGCGGCCCTGCTGGATTTGCCCAATGGCCCGGCCAGCCTGCGATCGTATCTCGCCGCGTTGCCGACTGCCGATCCTAGCGAAGCCAACGGAGCGCTGCTGCGTCGGCATTTCGCGCCACTCCGTGGCAGCCAAGACGCCCTGGAAAAGTGGTGGTCCATCCAGATTGCGAGCATGGGCCAGTTACAGGGGCTCGAATTCTATACGCTTGAAGAAACTGAGACGCTTATCGACGAAGCGTTGACGATTCACCTTGCCGCCGAGACTCCCAAAAAGGGCGAGGGAATCCGCAAGTTTCTCCCCCACACCAAGGCGAAGCCCGCTTTCGACGGACGCGTCCAGGACTTCGAGAATTTTCTCGATCACCCCAATGCCGAAGCGGCCCTGCAAAAGGCGAGGCTCGATCTGAAAACGATCGGCCTGCGCGCCTTCCCCCTTTATCGCAGCATCGTGCTGCGTTACGAACTCGCCGTGCTAAGCCTGCTCAACGGAAAGAAGCGCGGCGTGGCTGATGACCTGAAGAAACTCGACGAGGAACGCGACGGCATCCGCAAAGCGATGGAGCGCGTCGACGACTACATGAATTACTACGAAGCCACCCAGGCCGAGGGCGGCAGCGAAGCCTACGAGCAATACCGGGCCATGAAGGAAAAGCTCGAGCACGAAGGACTGCCGAGGAAAAAGGACCGGATCACCCGCTATCTCGACAAGCTGGAGCCGGAGTTCGAGTAGCGAGTCAGAAGTCAGAAGTCGGAAGTGTTACCTATGTTCTGACTGCGCCCTCTTCGCCCTTCACTTTTCACTCATCACTTTTCACTCATCACTTTTCACTCATCACTTTTCACTCATCACTCAAAAAACTTCCCCGGGGCGCTCATACGTCGTTGCATCCCAGCCGATTCCGCCCAAGGTCCACGGGCATGGGACACGCCTTTCAATTCCAGCCGGTGACGCTCCCTGAGCCCATCGAAACCCCGAATCGCAGGATTCACACCCCCATCCCCCACCCCGATGATCGCGAGATCGTGGAGACGCTCCGTCGTTGCGAGCCGCGATCCATGAGCGGTCAGCCGCTCGTCGTCTGGAATCGGGCCGAGGGCGTTCACGTTTTCGATCGCCACGGAAATCAATGGCTCGATTTCTCTTCCGGTGTGCTCGTGACCAACGCCGGTCATGGTCGGTCCGAAGCCGTCGCCGCGCTCACCGAAGTCGTGCAGCGCCCCCTACACCATTCCTATTGCTTTCCGAATGCCGAACGAGCCGCGCTTTGCGAGTACCTGGTCGATCGCTGCGCACCCGACTACCTCGACAAGGTCTTCCTGCTCACCACCGGCTCCGAAGCCATCGAGTGCGCCATCAAGATCGCTCGTGCTCACGGCCACAAATGCGTCGGCCCCGAGAAAGACGTCATCATCACCTTCAGCGGCGACTTCCACGGACGCACCCTCGGCGCCCAGATGGCGGGCGGCATTCCCGCGCTCAAAGACTGGATCGTCAATCACGATCCCTGCATGGTGAACGCGCCGATTCCCGATGGCTTCCGCGGGCAGGACACCAGCTTCGACGGATTTCTCAAAGCCCTCGCCGATGCCGGTGTCGATCCCTCGCGTGTCGCTGGCGTCTGCCTCGAGACATACCAGGGCGGCACCGCGATTTTGCTGCCGGACGCCTACATGAAAAGCCTTCGCGCCTTCTGCGACGAAAACCAGGCTCTCCTGATCTTCGACGAGGTCCAGGCCGGCTTCGGTCGTTGCGGCAAAATGTGGGGCTTCGAACACTACGGCGTACGCGCCGATATGATCGTCTGCGGCAAGGGTATCAGTTCCGGCCTGCCGCTCAGCGCCGTCATCGGTCACGCCGACTGGATGGATCATTTCCCTCCCGGTTCCATGACCTCCACCCACACTGGGAATCCCATTTGCTGCGCCGCCGCGTTGGCCAACATCAAGGCCCTCGTCGAGGGCGGCATGATCGAGAACGCCGCCAGGATGGGCGAGATCTTCCAGGCGCGGATGAAACACTTCGAGCAGAGGTATCCTAATTACGTAGGCAAAGCCGATGCCATCGGCGCCGTCGCCGCGGTCCAGATGGTCACCGCTCCCGGCAGTTTCGATCCCGATCACGACACCGCCTTTGCCATCGTCAAATACGCCGTCGAGCGAGGGCTCATGCTCTTCGGCCCCGTCGGCACCGGCGGCGGCACCGTGAAGCTCTGTCCCCCACTCTGCATGACCGCCGAGCAGGTTGAGGAAGGTCTCGACGTGCTGGAAGAGGCGTTCGATGCGGTTTGCGTCGGGCGGTGATTCGATTGGAGAGGCGACCACCGAAGCGAAAGGGAGGGGCGACAATCCTGTCGCCCTCTCAGAGAATCTAGAAATTGCCAAAGGGCGACAGGATTGCCGCCCCTCCCTTTCAAGTCGTGAAAAATCGCGTCCACCAAGATCGCGGTCGCCTCTCCGCTTCCTCATTCGCCTCAGCCTATTGTCTTTCAGGCAGACTCTCGCCGGAACGATTCGATTCCCAGCCGCCTGAGACAACGTTGGCCATACCAAGAGGCAGCGATTCTCAAACCGTCAAAGAAGACCAACATGGCTGCCAGCAGAACCATGTACCATTTCAAATCCAGAAAAAGTCTCGTGGTCCTCGACGCCGTCGAATCCAGAAAAAGTCCCGTGGCTGCGAACGCCATGAAGCCCCCGACCCTGGCGCCGGCTTTGCGCATCACTTTGGCGGTGATTTCCCTGGGTTCCTCGCCGACGATCCGAAAAGCGAAAAATTCCGCGAATTTCTCCAGAAATTCCCTGAACCGTTCCTCGGTTTCGGCACGGCTGAAGCGAAAAAAACCATAGATCAGCCCCGTCCAGGCAAAGAAGAAGGCAAGAACGATGGCCCAACTGACCGCCAACTGCTGAAAGAATTCCATTTCGACTCGTAACGATACTAACTGGGCTCACCGCAATGGATCAAGTTAATCCATCCCTACCTACCCCAACTTCAGGGAGAGATCTTTCGTACTACTCCTGCTTCTCTCCACATCTCGCGTCCCAATCAGCTCAGAACACCACTTTTCCTTTCTCGCCTACTCCTTCCCGGCGTTTCAGAATACCGTCCTTTTCCTGGCGAGTCCGCATTGCGACACCCAACGCTGATGGACGTTTGGCGATCGCTCAGTTCTCCACTTTTCGTGACGCCAGATACTCCGACGGGGTCATGAAGACGACGCCTTTGGATTTGAGGAACTTGATGATCTCGAGAAATCCGGCCCAACGCTGGTCGTCCCATTGAGCGGGATGTCCCTGGAGAACGAGCACGTCGCGGTCGGCGGCATGGAACTTCTCGTAGAGGGCTTTGAAGGCGATGGGATCGGGAACGAAGGTCGGGTTCTCAAGGGCTAAAACGCGCGGCAGACTGAGGCGAGTGAAATACTTGGGCTTGGCGGGACCATAGAGCCAGATCTTGATATCGGGCACGGCCTCAAGCGCTTCGTCGGTGGCATCGGTGGTGCCGCTCCAGTGAGGCCCGAAGGCGGCTAGAGGAAATCCGAGCTTTTCGCGGGAGAGGCGAGCGGATTTCTCGAGGATGGCCTGTTGCTCGGCGGCGGTCCCCTGCTCAAATTCTCCGGGTTCGTCGGCGGTCTTCAGGTGGTAACCGTGCATCCAGATCTCGATGAAGCCGCCCGCCTGAATGTCTTTGATCCATTGAAAGTAGGCGGGGTTGTCCGCTTCCAGCGATTCGCAGATGACGCCAAAGGAGCCTCTGATCCCGTTTTCAGTGAGGTAGTCGGCGATGCGTTGCCAACGCTCCGCGACCGGACCATTGGCCGACGGACGCGCCACCACATCGTCAAGTTTGAGCAGGATGACCTGCGGCTTGGTCTGTTGAGATTCGTCAGCGGCGAAAAGCGGAGACGCACTCATCGCGCAGACGGTCAATGTGGCAATGGCGGTGATTCGATGGTGGATCGATGTAGCGAATGAATACATGGGTATTGGGACGAGAACGATTTAAAGAGCGAACTTCTCACCCTTCCAGATCCGCCGAAGCACATTTTCTAAAGGGTATGGACGGATTCGCTTCCTGTTGTAGAGAACATTGATTGCTACTCGCGGCATCACTTCTGCGGACTGGCCTTGCCCGAATTCCCGAAAATCCGCAGCTTCCGAAATTCCAAGGCACCGGCCTTTTCCCCATCGGGACCACCGGAATCCCCGCCAAGGCCAAAGGTGAGCTTTTCCTCGGCGATACAGGCGTGGGTCGCGCTGACAGAGTGGTCGTCGATAGTAGCCGTGAGCTGCGGGCCGGAAAAAACCATCTTTACCCGATGCCATTCTCCGACGGTGAGCGGTCGATCCTCTTTGAGAAGTTCGAGGGTTTCTCCCATCTTCGGATGCGCGAGAATTCGGAGCTGGTCCTTGCCCATCACGAGATGAACGAGGTGACCGCGTTCCTGTGATCCATTGAAGATGATCCCGGCGAACCTGGCTCCCCGTTCAAGGCGGAACTCACACTCGATGGTGGCGTCGGTGAGCGCCAGTTTTCGCATCTTCACCGGTCCGTGCCGACGTTCGCCGGACTCGAAGCCACGCAGCACGCCGTTGCCGGCAGTCCAGGTGCCGAGACCCCAGAACCACTCTGGAGACAAGGCGGTGTCGAACTTTTCGTCGAGCAGGAGAGCCGGCTCGTCGGAATGGCCGACGGGACTCAGGGCGATCAGAATCGCGGCGAGAAAGAGCTTGGAAGGGCGCTTCATGGAATGGAGGCTTGCCGTTCAGGCACCGGTTTTCTCTCCACTGATGCGCAGGTTTCGCACTTTGACGGATTTCCCGGCTGCGAGCCAGCTGCGGCTCTTGGGTGTGGCGAGGTATTCGTGCTCGGCGAGCAACTCGAGGCCATCGAGATTGGCCGCCATCTGATCGCCTTTCCATTCGACCCTCAAGTGATGCCACTCGTTGGGAGTCACTTTCAGCGCCGCTTTGGCGAGCGTGTGAGAAGGCTTCACGGAATCCTCGGCGATGCTCAATCCGGCTGCATTTACGACAACACGTCCCACATGCTTGTCAGAATCACAACCGACGAGGAAACTGCCACTGCCCTCAATGAGGAACTCGACTTCGATGACGGCGCTGGCTAGCCCAACCTTGTGGTGAAGCACGGGAATGTGTTTTTGCTCGGGCAGATCGAGCACGTTCAGCACGCCGTCTTCCGGCGTCCATTTCCCCTTGGCGACGCTGAAACTGTCGTCCAGCGGCTCGTCAAAACTCGGCGCTGCGAGCAGAGGCAAATCGTGGTTGTTCAGCAACGGCTTGGCGGCATCATCAGCTCGCGCGAAAATCGCTGAGGCGGCAAAGGTAAGAGTGAAAAGAGTGAGGGCTTTTTTCATGGGTAAATTCTAGTCAGGCATCTTCGGAACGACGTGGATATCATCGATCTCGATTCCTTTGTCGCCGCCATTTTGCATCCAGAGCAGCTTGCGCTTGCCAGCGTCGAAGCACGGACGCTCCAAGGTTCGGGACCAAGTGTCGCCATCGAGGCTGACGGTGACGCTGGAACCACGAAATTTCAATCGCACCTCTCGCCACTCGTTGGCGGACAAGTCGAGTTTTTCCAGCGGCAGAAACTCGTTCAGTCGATAGGCGCCGCTGATCGGGTCGGCCGGACGCTCACTCTTCTGGCGCTGTGGATGATTCGGATCGAGCGAATGGCTGTCGACCTGAAGCTGGACGCCAGAACGAAGCAGCTTCACCCGCAGCATGTGATCGATACTGCCGAAACCATCATCACCATCGACGAAGAACCACAACCAACCGCCCGGACCGAGATGGCGGTAGCGAAACGAGATGTCGACCGAATTTCCCTGCACGGCCAGGTAGACCATCGGCGGATATTTCCCACCACTCTCGCCATGCGTCCAGAGCACCTCATCCCGGACAGACGTGTTCTTGTTCGGTATCTTGGTGATGAACTTCGAGGCGTCGAAGGAATCATCGAAAGTCTCGTGGATGGCTACCGGCTTGGGTTCCTCAGCCTCGCTGGAAACGAAGGTTGCGCAGAGCAGGAAAGCCGCTCCGAAACTCCAAAGTGCGGTATTCAAGATAGTCCCAGGAGCGGTAAAAAAAACGGGCAGAGCGTCTCGAAGGACGGATCATTTTCCGATGCAGTAAACCGTGCCGCCGGAACGCGCGAAAAGCTGTCCCTGGATGGGAGCGAGCGTGGCGCGAAAGATTTCCTCCGCACCTGCACCGCAGGAATTTCGCGCGACGATGTCGAGCGTCTTGCCTGGTTTCACCACGATAACTTCGCCGTTTTCTCCCTGGAAATAGACGAGCCCGTTGGCCACCAGCGGTGAAGCGGAAATCGGCACGTCAAGCCGCTCGCTGTAGTAGGTTTCGCCGGACTTCGCATCGTAGGCGGACAGGATGCCGGACATGCTGGAAATCAAAACGATGTCATCGACGACCGCGGGCGACGGGAGGTCGCGTCCACCCTTGCGCCGGGCATTCCAGACCATGTGGCTCTTGGTGACGTCGCCACTGCCGCCGGGCTTGACGACGTAGGTGTCGCCGGGCTTCCCGTTGACCACATAGAGCTGGCCGTGGGCGTAATCGGGCACGGGAGAACCGCGTCCGTTGAAGCCCTTGCAGAACCACAGCTCGGTGCCGGTCTTGGGATCATAGGCGGTGACGCCGAATTCGCCGTTGAGCACGAGCTCGCGGCGCTCGCCGGTCTCGATGAAAATGGGCGTGGACCAGCCGCCACGCGGAGCGTCGGGACGTTTGCCCGTCCAGACGATTTCCCCGGATTTCTTGTCGAGCGCGACTAGCGAGGACGGCCCCTCGGCATCGCAATTCTGGATGACGAGGTCACCATCGATGATGGGCGAGGCCGCCACGCCCCACGGTCCGGGGAAAGGGCCGAGATTCTTTTCCCACTTCGGATTACCGTCGAGATCGTAGGCATGCAATCCGCCGGGGCCAAAAAAGGCGACGACAATCTCGCCATCGGTCGCGCAAGTGGAAGTCGCGAAACTGTTCATCTGGTGCGGTGTCTCGGAGGCCGAGACTTCGACGCTTTTCTCCCAGAGAATCTCGCCCGTCTTGCGATCGAGACAATGGATCCAGCGCTCGCTGCCGTCGGCCTTGGCGCTGGTGACGAAGAGTTTGTCGCCCCAGTTGACGACCGAACTCTGCCCGGCCCCTTTCAGATTCGTTTTCCATTTCACCGCCGAGGCGTCCCAGGTGGTCGGCAGATCGGTGGCCTCGGAATGACCGGTGCCGAGCGGGCCGCGGAAGCGTGGCCAGTTGTCCTCAGCCCGGACGAGATTGGGAAAACCGACCGCCAACAACATGGCGACAACGAGAAAAGTGGAAGCAGGATGTTTCATCGGAGATAATTCGCCTTCATAGATACCCGGAACGCCCCATCAAAAGCGAGTCCGTGTTTGTGCCAAGGGCGATCAACGATCGACGATCGCGCCCAGAGCTTCGCACTACCTATCCCTGACGCGAACCTTGAGGGATTTCAGTTCCTCGAGCTGTTTCTTGCCGGCATCGTTGAGCGGGTTGCCTTTGAGATAGACTTGCACGTACGGCGCAAAACGTTTTTCACCGTTGAGATCTGCCTTCATCATTTCAATCAGCGGGCCAAGATCGGCAATCTGGTTACCGTCGAGAAAGAGAAAACTCTGCGGCTTCAGGCCCTTGATCGGCGACAGGTCGATGATCTGGTTGCCGCTCACGCCCAGGCTCCAGATGTTGCCCTCGCGACCAACATTGCTGATCCCATCGAGCTTGGTGAGGCGGTTGTTCTTCAGGTGGATCGATCCGAGCTTGGGCAACTTGGTGATCGGAGTGAGATCCGCGATCTGGTTGTCATCGGCATAGAGCGAGGAAAGGCGCTCGAGATTCTTCAACGGCTCCAGGGATTTCACCTGGTTGCCCTCGATCCCGAGATACTGGATCGCGACGATTCCGGCCAGAGGCGACAGATCCTGTATCTTGTTGTGATTCACGATGATCTGCTGCAATCGACTGAGCCCTTTCAGTGGAGCGAGGCTGACGATTTCATTTTCCGAGAGGTCGATGGACATGAGGGCCTGGCAGTGTTCCAGCCCGGTCAGGTCCTTGATTCCCATCCCTTTTCCACGAACCGTCGAGATATTCTTCACGTCGTCAGCCGTGATCGGATCCTGCGTGTCACGCTTGGAGAAAACCTGCTGACGCACGGCATTCTCCAGATTCTTGTCGGGAAAAATCGACTTTGGCGCCGGCTTGGGAGGCTCCGCCGCCTTCTCGTCTTTCTTTTCCTCACCGTTGGCCATGGCGATCAGGGCCAACATCGTGACGAGGGCGAATCCACGCCGCATCGGGATACGGATCATCGACAACTCTTTCATGGGGGATTTAAGAGGGTTAGGTTTCGGATCCAACCCTGTTGATTCGGACGGGGCCGGATGCCGAAACTAAACCGGTCACGGTCCTGCGCTCAAGTCACGCGCTCGGGCCATCCCCTTCAATCCCGCGAACCAAATCTGGCTGAATCATCCTCAGGGTTCCAAAGGCACCCACTCCACGCTGCCAGAAAGGACCGGCGAAGTCGAAAGAGTGGTCGGAGGAACGGCTTCCGAATCGGGAAGTTGAGGCAGGAGAAACGCCCCACCCGCGAAGGTTCCCGCGCCCGGTGTGACGGCTCCGAAACAGGGAACCCGCCTGCGGATCATCTTCCCGCTGCCGGGATCGTTATCCTGCAGCAACATGGTTCCTGAAAAGATTCCGCTGCCGACGGACAACCGGATCGACACTTTTGCCGGATTGGGATCGCTCAGTGGATCTCCATTCGACCGGGGGACTTTCAGAAGGGGATTCCTGCGCCCTTCGATCAAACCGACTTCGACATCGGGATCGATCTCGGCTTCGTCAAGTCCACCCGACTCATAGTCGACGAGAAGATTCGGATCGTCAGGCAAGAGATCGGTTCCGATACTATCCGAGACCAGGGCCGGAGAATAGGGGCCGCCTTCCATGTCGAGTTGTGACACAAATCCATCCGGATAGTTTCTTCCCGGTCGCGGAGATTCCGGCATCTTTTGCCAATCGAGATCGCCGACGATCTGGCTGGTGGTATCATCGATTGCGGCCATTCCCAACAAGCTTCCACCGTTCCGATACAGGGCTGCCCAGATGATCAGTTCGCCTTCCGGGCCCAGGATCAGACTGCGGGTAACCCGCGCTCCATCCGCCTGCCGCCCACGCCAGTTCACACGACCTGTGGGTAAAGTCCCGAGGGCCGTGTAGCCGAAACCCTGGGGAACCGCGGGATCGCCCACACCACCCGCGACCGCGTTCGGTTGCAAGAGGGCGGTAAAGTATCCCATCAATCCACTCGGCACGGGATTCGATCGCCGGTTCCAAATCAGACGCCATCCCTGGCCGATCACATAGTCGGACGCTTCGTTTCGAATCCCGCCAAAAACCGTGTTGTCGTCTTTCAGCTCGAGATCGGCAAAAACGTTGGGGAGCCCCCTTCGGACAAACTCTGTCAGCACTTTCGGCGCGCCTCCGATCGAGGTGTCCAAAGCGCCTCGAACCGGATAGGTCCGCCCCGCAAACATCAGGCGGCCACTGTAACGCCCGGAAGGGGCGACGCGAAAATCGAATTGGCCACCGAGACCATTCCCAAGTTCTTCGACGGGATCGGGATCGAACACGACGGTGAAATTCCCCACGGCGCTTTCCGGCAGCGCTTCCACTTCCAGTTCGAGGTCGAGTCGAAAACGTTGACCGTTCTCCCCCCTGACCACCGCCCGGGGTTGAAATGTCTGGGACTCTCCCCTCACGCTGGTGGGCCGCCCGATCAGTGTCTGCGTCGAGCGATCGAAACGAACCCCCGGCGGAAGCCCGGACACGCCGAGAATGGAGCCGCTCTGCAGCATCATCGGAACACTCAGGTTCTGGGAAATGATGAAACGCACCGGCTCCGGAACCAAGGGATTTGGATCGAGCCCGTCCGGCCACCCGTCTCCATCGGAGTCGGGGTTGTCAATGAAAGTGCCGGCTTCCAATTCGGAGAAAAGGTCCAGACCATCCTGATCCTCGTCCGATCGGTCCGGAACGAAATTGGCTTCCAGAACGGTTTCGGCCACCAAGGGGAACGTGTAGGGATTCGCGGTCGAAGCCAACCGGCCATCATTCTCCCATAGCGAAAATACATAACCCGCATTCGCCGTGGCCGTTGCCGTCACCTCCGTCGTCGCGGGCACGGTGGTATCCGCCCCGGCGGTCCCCAGACTTTCCTGACCGGAGGCCACCACCACTGAAAGGGAAAGATCGCCTTCGTAGAGCAGGTCGTTGTCGCGCAAGGCCGTCTCAAGTTGTTCGCGGTTTGCCCGCGGCAGCAGGCGATCAAACTTGGGATCGGGCAGGCTTCCTTTGATGCTTTGATTGGTTTTGAAATTTCCCGCCAGTTCGCGGAGTGGCTGAGTGGTGGCAAAAAAGCGGGAAAGATTGATGCCCCACCCTTCCACCGTTTCCACGCTTCCGCCGAGACTCCGCTTTGCCTGGGCCAGGTAGCGGCGATTCGCCGCTTCGTTTTCGG
>JAGRPB010000146.1 GCA_020439945.1 Verrucomicrobiia bacterium | reverse complement strand
CCTCGTATTCCTTACCCTCGATCCTCAGCTTGCCCGCCTCCTTCGCGGCCTGATAGGAACCCAGTTCCTTCAGGACCTCGTAGGCGACGATTTCCGCGGCGATGAAACCCCGCTCGAAATCGGAGTGAATCACGCCGGCGGCCTGTGGCGCCTTGGCTCCGGCGGGAATGGTCCATGCCCGCGTTTCCTTTTCCCCCGTTGTCAGGTAGGTGCGCAGGCCGAGCAGGTGATACACCGCCCTGATCAGCGCGGACACGCCGCTGTCCTTCACGCCCATGTCGGCGAGAAATTCGGCGGCTTCCTCGGGCTCGAGATCGATCATTTCCTCCTCGATCCGGGCGGAAATCACCACCGCTTCCGCGCCGTGCGTTTCGGCGGCATACTTCCGAACCTTGGACACCATCGGATGATTGTCGGGATCGCTGATCGCGTCCGCCAGCTCTTCCTCGGAAACATTGCAGGCAAAAATGGTCGGTTTCGAGGTCAGCAGGAAAAACTCGCGCATCACCAGCTTTTCCTCTTTCGACAGATCGCAGGTTAGCGCCGGCTTGCCGGAGTCGAGATGCGGAATCAGCTTCTCCATCACCGCGACTTCGCGCTTGGCCTCCGCGTCTCCGGTCTTCGCCTTTTTCTCGCGGGAGGTCTTCCGCTTCTCGAGAGAGGCCAGATCGGCCAGCATCAGTTCGGCGTTGATGATCTCGATGTCGCGGAGCGGATCCACCGAGCCGAGTTCGTGAATGATGTCGTCGTTCTCGAAACAGCGGACCACCTGGACGATGGCGTTCACCTCCCGGATGTTGGCGAGGAACTGGTTACCGAGGCCCGCCCCTTCGCTGGCGCCTTTGACCAGCCCCGCGATGTCGACGAATTCGATCGCCGTCGGCACGATCTTCTGGGTCTTGGAAATCTTTCCGAGTACCTCCAATCGTTCATCCGGCACGATCACGACACCGACGTTCGGATCGATGGTGCAGAAGGGATAGTTCGCCGCCTCCGCCTTGCGGGTGCGAGTCACGGCGTTGAAGAGAGTCGATTTGCCGACGTTGGGGAGTCCGACGATACCTGCCTGGAGCATAAGGCCGGGAAAAAACCACAGTTCGCCGGGAAACGACACCGATTTTTTCCGGGTTGGAAATGTCGGGCGAATCAGTCTTTGATAGAGCCATGCCCGTTCCGCTCGCCACTCTCGTCGAAACCGCCAACGCCGAGTTGAAACTGGGGGAGGTTCCCGACTATCCGCCAGCCCTCAATGGTCTCCAACTGGCCAATCGATCCGGCGAGATCACGCGCATCGCGGCCGCCGTCGATGCCTGCCTGCCGGTGGTGAAACAGGCCGCAGAAGCCGGGGCCGATCTGCTGATCGTTCATCACGGCATGTTCTGGTCCGGTGCCCAGCCGATCGTGGGCGGCTATTTCGAAAAACTGAAGCTGGCCATGGATGCCGGTCTCGCCATTTACAGCGCCCATATCCCGCTCGATGTGCATCCGACGCTGGGGAATAACGCCCGGCTCGCGGCTTCGCTCGGATTTGAAACGACCGAACCGTTTTTTGATTGGAAAGGGATCAAGCTCGGCGTGAAGGCCGCCGTCGATCTTGGCCGCGAAGAGCTGCTCGGAAAAGTCGTCGATGCCACCGGCGCCGATGCCCACCTCTGCCCCGGCGGGCCTGATCAGGTCAAATCCGTGGGCATCATCACCGGCGGCGCGGGCGGAGAAATTCTCGCGCTTGCCGAGACCGGGATCGACACCTTCATCACCGGTGAAGGTCCCCACTGGAGTTACACGGCCGCCGAGGAACTCGGCCTGAACCTGATCTACGGCGGTCATTACGCGACCGAGACTTTCGGGGTGAAAGCGTTGGCCGAATGGTTGTCCGGGAAGTTCGACGTTCCGTGGACTTTCATCGATCACCCCACCGGCTTGTGAATGGGCGGAAAATTTTCGTAGAATGGGTCTCCCGCCTTCACCATTCCCCAGCGGGTCAACAGGGTTAGGTCCGCGACCTGACAGGGTATGATGGTGACGAAAACCGAGTCAGAATCGCCCGGCGCACCCCTGAGCCGCGACTTTTTCGAGCGCGACCCGGTCGTCTGCGCCCGCGAATTGATCGGGAAAACGCTGAAGTGGGACGGGTGCGCCGGGATCGTCGTGGAGACGGAGGCCTATGCCGAGATCGGCGACGAAGCGTGCCACACCTTTTTCCGGCCGAGTGCCCGGACATTCGTGGCGTCGCATCCGGCGGGAACCGCCTACGTGTATCTGAACTACGGGATGTATTGGCTGACCAATGTGCTGGTCAAGAATCCGGAGAACGGAGATCGCGGCTTCGTGCTGATTCGGGCGCTGGAACCGGTGGAGGGGCTCGCCACGATGCGGGAGCGCCGCGGGCGGGAAAAGCCACGCGATCTCTGTTCGGGCCCCGGAAAGCTGAGCATGGCGCTCGGGATCACCGGCGATCACCACGGAAGCTGTCTTGTGGGAGCGGGATCGTCCGCGAAAGCACGCGGATTTTTTCACGCGCCATCCATCGCCGTGATTGCCGATCGGCGAATCGGCATTTCGCGCTCACAGGCATTGCCGTGGCGATTTCTCGCCGAGGGGAATGCCCACGTTTCCGTTCCCTTCGGACGCGTTCGCCCGGCCTGACTGGAAAAACCAACCAATCAGTAGGAGGTCGGCATGCCGCCGAGCTGAGACTGACCTTCCCAGGATTGGGGGAGGTTCTGCGGGAGACTGCTGATACGTTCGCGAGGCGGCTGAGGGCCGTCCTTGCTGGCGCAGCTGGTTCCAAATGCCACCAGTCCGATGGAGGTGGCGATGATCAGGAATCCGCGAAGAATCGTCATAGTCCAAAGATGGGCGAAAATCTGACGGTAAGCAACCGGTCGAGCGTCACTCACTTGGTGTTCTCGAAGATCACCTTGTCCCCGGGCTGCACGCGGGTGCCGGCGACGACCGAATCGGGAATCACGTCGGCGACGAGCACGTTGGGCTCGAGTTCGCGGATCTGGAGACGGGCGATGCGATCGGTGCCTCGCTTGACCAGGAGAGAGGATTCGGGCTTCACGCCGAGATTCTGTCCGGCATTGACCATCACGAAACCGAAGTTGCGATTCACCGCGATGACGGTGGCTTCGAGACCGTTCAATGCGATCTGCTTGGCGCGATCGACCTGATAGGATTCCAGCTCGCGAGCTTTTTTCTCGGCCGCCACCATCTCAGTCTGGATCTGTTCGAGCTTGGCGTTGAGATCGGTTTTCTTGTTCTCCTGTTCGGTCAGCTGATCCTTGAGCGCCTGTTGGGCCTGCTGCAGTTGTTCCACCGTTTTGATGGGACTGCCGGGAGGGAAGATCTTCTCGATGGCGAGATCGATCTCCTGCTTCTCGATCTTCATCTTTTCCAGTTCCTGCTGGGAGCTGGTGATCTGGGCGGTCTGGCGCTTGATCTGTTGCTGCGTTTCGGAAAGACTCGCGCTGATCTGATCGCGGTTGTCCTGAGCCTGGGTGCGCTCTTCGGTGGACTTGGTCAGGTCGTCTTCCACCTGATTCAGTTCGCCCTTCGTCTCCGCCACCTTCTTCTGGGCGTCGTCAGCCAGGGTCCGCTCGTCGATGAGGGTCTGCTTGTTGAGTACTCCCAGAAATGCGCCCCCGCCCATCGCGAGAATCGACAATGCCATGATGAACTTCTTCATATCGTCTACTCCGTGCCTCGTTGACTAAAATGGATTGAGAAAAATCGTTTCGTTCTTCGCTTCGGATTGGAAAAAAATCTCGTTTCGGATGAGATCACTGGAACGGGTCGTCCGCCGGTTTCGGGGCATCGCCGCCGGCGGGAGCGGGAGTGCCGCCGCCGCCAAAAGGATCGTTTTCCATCGCGCCACCACCAGCGGGGGCGGGAGTGCCACCGCCGCCGAAGGGATCGTCGGCCGGGGCGGGCGTGGTCGCCGGGGCGCCGCCTTCCATACCGCCGCCACCGAACGGATCGTTCGATGCGGGTGCCGCCGGGGCACCGCCTCCCATGCCGCCGCCACCAAAGGGATCGTCGGCCGGAGCGCCCGCGGGAGCCGAGGGCATTTCAGGAGCCGGAGCACCGCCACCTTCCGCGGGAGCGGCGGCCGGGGCCGGGGGAGGCGTTTCGCCGGGGATCGGCATCGGGGCGAGACTCTTGGTCACGGTGTCACCTTCCTGAATGGTCTGGCCGGGAACCATGGAACCCGGAATCACTTCGGCGATCGACTCCTGCGGTTCGACCGAGGTGACGATGAGCTTGCAGATCGGTTGGCCGCGGCGGGCGACATCCAACTGGGCGCGCTTCACGACGCCCTGGTCGTTGCCGCCTTCCACCACCACGAAGCCCCACTGATTGTAGGCCCGCTTGATGGAGCTGTTGAACTCGGGACGAATGCGTCCTTCTTCCTGATCCTTCTTCAGCGCCGCCAGCTCATCCGCGACGCGAGCGAGGGTCTGTTTCTGGCCGTTGGCGGCGTTGATGCTCTGCTCCAGGGCGGCGACTTCGATCTGTTCCTTCTCGATCTGCTTGCGGGTCATCTCCATTTCCTCCTGCACCCGCTTGGCGTCCCCGATTTCGCCGAGGAATTTCTTGGCCTTGTCGAGATCCTCACTGGCGGCGGAGACCTGGGTGGTGAGGTTGTTGATCTGCAGATCGTTTTCGGAGACCTTGGCCTTCACCGTATCGACCTCGACCTGAAGCTTCTGGGCCTCATCCTTGAGAGCGGCGACTTCGGCGACGGACTTGTCCAGTTCGTCCTTGGTCTTGGTCAGCTGATTGGTCAGCGTTTCCTTTTGAGCCTCAAGATCCTTGCGCTGGGTCCGGGTGGACTCGAGCATCTGCTGGTTGCGCCAACTGATCACGCCGGACCCGGCCAGGACCACGGCCGAAATGACTAGCAATACCTTCCACATGGCTTTGTCTCCGTCTGTTCTAAATGAATGGATTCGTGCGAGCGCCGCCCACGACTGTGGACGCCACCAGTTCGCACCCTAGCGAGAAGGTTTCGCGAACACAACACAAAAATGCGAGCCTTTTGGTTCTTTTAAAAACTTTTGGGATTGGTCGCAAGTCTCTTGAGCATCGGGGCTGGCGCATCCGGCAAAGCCCTCTATATTGGCGATTCCAGAGGCTGCGGAATATCGGCTTGCGAACCCCGCCAGGGCCGGAAGGCAGCAACGGTAGTTTGTCCGGGATTGCCGCAGTTCTCTGGTCCCTTTTTCAGTTCAGCGTTTCGAATCGGAAAATTCACGGTTTTTCTCCTTCAGATTCGGTCTGCGTTTCGATCTGGAGGCTCGGCGAATCGCTTTTTGTCGCGGCATTGGGTCCGGATGAGAAGGCGCCTCCGAGGGCGGCATTCTGCTGGTCCGTGGGAGCACCGCGATACCGCGCGATGAAGGGTTCGCCGGCGAATCTCCCCAGGGCGCTGTCGCCATAGCCGGGACCGGGCGAGAGCGAGGCCGCCGGCCGCACTTCGAAATGCAGGTGGGCGAGATAGCGGCCGTCCGCCTTGCCGACGGTGCCGATCCGGTCGCCGCGCCTCACCACCGCCCCGACGGGCACGGTCACCGTGTCGAGATGACCGTAGAAGGTGATCACTTCGGGTTTTCCCGTTGGCCGATGCAGGATCATGACGACATTTCCCCACCCATCGGATGGCCAGCCGGCGTAGACGACTTCTCCGTCGCCGGCGGCATGGACCGCGTCGCCGAGGTCGGAATCCCAACCGCCGATGCCGTTCAGGTCGTCGCCGAGATGGCGGGTGGTGAGAAAAGGCTGGGCGTTGTAGGTCAGCGCCCCGAGTGGGCTGCCCATGGGGGCGTCGAATCTCGGAGACACCGGGGCTTTGGCGAGTTCGAGCGGTCGGAGCGTCACGAAGGCGGGATCGAAGGCGAGCGCATCGCTGTCAGTTTCGCTGTCGGATTGTTCGACCGGCAGCAATCCGACCCTGGCCGGGGGAGCGTCAACACCACCGACCGCAGATTCTTCAGGCGGGGGTGCGAACCAGAGGTAGGCGAGGAATCCCGCCACGGTCACGAGGACGAAAATCGGCAACACCCAGCGAATCAGTTCGCCGAAATGACGCTGAAAATCGAAGGCGTTGTCTCCGGAGGTGCGATAGGGATCCATCGATGGTCGTTTTCTTCCTTCCCCCGCCTTTGGGCCCGGGTCAATGCCGCTTCGGCGCATCGATGCATTGACGACACCGCCTCGGCCATGGAAGATGCGGCCGATGATTGATCCGGAGATCAAGGAACGCTTCGACGACTACATTCGCGAGAAAGGGCTGCGACGCACCAGTCAGCGCGATGTCATCGTCGAGGCGGCCTTCAGCACCGAGGAGCATTTCACGGCCGAACAGCTCTGGGACTTTGCTCGACGGATCGATCCCACCACGTCCCGTGCCACGCTCTACCGCACCCTCTCGCTCCTGGTGGAAAGCGGCCTGCTCCGCGAGATCGACCTGGGGCGCGACCAGAAATACTACGATCCGAATTTCGTCGATCACCCGCACCACAACCACCTGATCTGCGTTGATTGCGGGAAAGTGATCGAGTTCGAGGACGAGCACATCGAGACGCTCTTTGATTGCATCACCCGGCGGCTCGGATTTCGCCCGACGAAGAAGTCGATGCGGATCGAGGCCTGCTGCGACCGGCTGCGCAAGGACGGCATCTGTGAAAACCTGATCGAGATGCGTCTTGGCAAGAAAGGGAAGGCCACGCGCAAGGCGGCACCGGTTTCGGCTCGATGACCGTTTTCCGTCGACCGTGGGCGACGCCGCAGCTCACGCTTGTCAAAACCGGCAATCCCCTGTCTCTTTCCCGCCACCATGTGGAAAGGCCGATTCCAGACTGAAACCTCGAACCTGGTCCAGCGTTACGGAGAGTCCATCTCCTACGACTGGCGACTCTACCCCTATGATATCCAGGGATCGATGGCTCACGCGGCCGCGCTCCAGGCGGCCGGTATCCTGACGAAGGCCGAGCAGCGGGCCATCAATCGCGGGCTGCGCGACATCCAGACGCAGATCGAGGCGGGCGAGTTCAAGTTCCGGATGAGCCTGGAGGACATCCACATGAACATCGAGTCCGCGCTGACCGAGAAGATCGGCGCGCCCGGGGCCAAGCTCCACACCGCCCGCAGCCGCAACGACCAGGTTGCGCTCGATGTGCGCCTCTATTGCCGGGCCGAGGTGAAAAAAATCGGCTCATCCCTGACGCGGCTGCAATCCGCATTGCTGACCCTGGCGAAGGATCAACCCGACGCCGTCGTTCCCGGCTACACGCATCTCCAGCGCGGCCAGCCGGTGCTCTTCGCGCATCACCTGTGTGCCTACCTCGAAATGCTGGACCGCGATCTCGACCGGCTGCGGGATTGCCACAGGCGGATCAATGTCATGCCGCTCGGTTCCGGCGCGCTGGCCGGTTCCACCATCGTGCTCGACCGGAAACTGATCGCTGAGGCGCTCGACTTTCCCGCCGTCACCCAGAACAGTATGGACGCCGTCAGCGATCGCGATTTCATCGCCGAATTGCTCTTTGTCATCGCCCTCATCGGCACGCATCTCTCGCGGCTGAGTGAAGACGTCATCCTGTGGGCCTCGGCCGAGTTCGGGTTCATCGAGCTGAGCGACGCCCACACCACCGGCTCCAGCCTGATGCCGCAGAAAAAGAATCCCGATGTCGCCGAACTCACCCGCGGCAAGACCGGCCGCCTGACCGGAAACCTCGTCTCGCTCCTCACGACCCTGAAAGGCCTGCCGATGACCTACAATCGCGACCTGCAGGAGGACAAGGAACCGCTTTTCGACAGCATCGATACCATCAAGCTGGCGCTCGAAGTCTTCGCCGAAATGATGGCCGTGGCGAAAGTCCGCGCCGACCGGACCCGGGAAGCCACCAGCGATCCGTTCCTGCTCGCCACCGATCTGGCCGACTACCTCGTGCTGAAAGGGGTCCCTTTCCGGCAGGCCCACGAAGTGATCGGCAAGCTGACGGCGCATTCCCTGGAAAATGGCACCGCATTTCCCGACATGACGCTCGAGGAATTCCGGCAGTTCTCCGAGGTTTTCCAAGCGGATGTCCACAAGGTGCTCAATGTCGAAACCGCGCTCAAGGCCCGAAAAGGGATCGGTGCGCCGTCTCCCGCCAACGTCGGACGCCAGTTGACCCGCTGGGAGAGAAGGCTGAAAGGCGGGTTCTCCCTGTGACCACCGCTCTCCACTCGATCGCGCCAGCGCCATTACGGACACCGTTTCCCGCGCTTTGCCGACGCGGGATTTCACGCTAGATTCCGCCCCCTTTCCCAAACACACCCCGCCCAAAGATGATCCTTCGATTCGCGTTCGAAAAGCTCTTCAAAGCTCGCGAAGCCGCCAACCGCGCCCGCCAGGCCAAGCAGCACAAGCCCGGCGCGGACGAAGGGTACGATCCCTACGAGAAACCCTTTCTCGATCACCTGGAAGACTTGCGGATGACGCTGGGCAAAATGCTCATCTTCGTCCTCGTCGCCACGATGCTGGCGTTCGCGTTCAACCTCCAGATCTTCGAATTCGTCCAGCTGCCCGCCAAGATGGCGAAGTTCGAGGACGGCACCACGCTGTTCGACAAGATCAACCTGTTCACCCTGAAGCCTCAGGAAATCCTGATGCTGTCGATCAAGACCTCGTTCTTCGCGGCCTTGATCGTCTCCTTCCCATTCCTGGTCTGGTTTGCCGGCGAGTTCATCATGCCGGGTCTCAAGCAGACCGAGAAACGCTACGTCATTCCCGGCGTCGGCGTCGGTTTCGTGCTGTTCCTGCTGGGCGCCTGCTTTGCGTTCTTCCTGGCTTCGCCGATCGCGTTGAAATTTTTCTACCAGTTTTCGCTGGAGCGATTCGGGCTCATGACCCCGCCCGCGAACGAGCGGGTCATGGAATACGTGCCCGTACAGATACTCGGCGCGCCAGCGGAGAAACCCGCCGAAACGGAAACCAAGGGCGAAGAAACTCCCGCCGCGGAAACCGCCTCCGGACTCGATGCCTCCACCAGGACGGCGGTGCGGGAATACCTGCAGGATCTCCTCGTGGTCGAAAAAGGCGCGGAAATCTCGCTTCTCTACGATCAGGCCAAGGACAAGCTCGTCATCGCTCATCGTCCCGCCAAAACCGTCAGCTACCAGATCGGCGAGTACATCAATTTCATCACCCGCATGACGCTCGTCTTCGGCATCAGCTTCCAGTTGCCCGTCGTCGTCGTCATCCTGGTGAAACTCGAGCTGCTCACCGCCCGCGTCATGCGGAGCACTCGCTCCTACGCCTGGGTGGTCATCCTCGTGGCGGCGGCCATCCTCACACCGCCCGATGTCTTCACCCTCGCGTTGCTTGGCGGACCGCTGATCGTTCTCTACGAGATCTGCATCTGGCTCGCCTGGTTCATCGAGCGGAATCGCGAAAAGGAACGCGCCGCCGCGGAGCAGAGCGAACAGGAACGCCTCGCCGCCCTGTATTCCAAGTCGCACGACGAGCTTACCGAGGAGGAAAAAGCCGAGCTGAATCGTCGCGAGATCGAGCAGTATGAGCTCGAGCATGCCCATCTCTACGAGGAGGAATCCTCGCACATTCCGCACGATCCCCACGCCGATCCCGAACATCACGATGAGTACGGGCATCCCTACGATCCCGATCACGATGAGGGCTGGCACGACGAATACGATCCAGGTCACGATCCCTTCCACCACGACTACCACGCCGACGAGCCGGATCACGAGCCAGTGAAGGACTGGTCGGATCATCCCGAGGGGGAAGATGAAGGTGTCGCCGAGAGCGATCATGTCGTCGGCCGCGACATCGAGGAACCGTCCGAAACAGCGCCGGAACCGGAAGCCACCGCCGGGACCGATTACGACGACGAAGTCTGCGAGCCCGAGGGTCCCGTGGTGAACCTGAATTCCGCCACCGAAGAGGAACTCCTCACCCTGCCGGGGATCGGTCCCTCGCTCGCCCGGCGTCTCATCGAGCATCGCCCCTACGAGACCTTCGACGACGTATCAAAAGTTCCCGGCATCGGCGATTCCAAGCTCTATGCTATGATCGACCGGCTCTCCATCGACGAGCCCGAAGAGGAGGAGGATGACGACATCGAACCGCCGGCCGGAGAAGAAGGAGATCCGCCGCCGCCGGACGATTCCAAGCTTTGACGCCTTTTCCCGGGATCGATCCAACAGGGTTGAGTCGATGACTTGACCCTGTTGAATGGCGGGCGTCCGTTTTCTCGCAACCTGAGATCCCCGCCGACTCGTTCAAGCCCTGGAGGAATCGAAAAACCGGGAAGCTCAGTCCCGCGTCACCTCGGAAATCCAATTCAGGTAACTCGTCGCGCCACGCTCGATGGGGACGGCGATCACTTCAGGGGTGTCGTAGGGATGGAGTTCGCGAATGCGGGCCTCGATCTCGGCGTAATTGTTCATCGTGGTCTTGATCACCGCCATCACCTCGGATTCCTGCTTTATCTCCCCTTTCCATCGGTAAATCGACTCGATCTGGGGGATCAAATTGACGCAGGCGGCCACTTGCAGTTCGATCAGCTGTGTGCCAATTTGTCGCGCTTCTTCGGCGTTCGGAAAGGTGCAGAGCACCAGCAGGTATTGATCTTGGGGCATGGTTGAAAGAATTGAGGATTTTGGAGTCGGGATCGAGAGAAATCTGCACGATTTCCGGGAGGGTCGAAGAAAGATTTAGCGCGGAATCCGCCCATGAAATCCGGTTTTATCGACAAACTCATCGAGCGACTCGATCGCGTCGACCCACAGGAAATCCAGAGCTATGTGCTCCGGGTCGTTCAGGAAAAAGGGTTTCTCGAAAAGGTCTTCAACGCCCTGCGCGAAGGGGTCATCGTCACCGGCGCACGGGGGACGATCCATTACCTGAACCGCGCGGCTTCGGAGTTGTTTGGCGTCGATCGCAACGAATCCATCGGCCAACCGATCGAATCCCGCATCCGGGGGCTCGACTGGGAGAGCCTGACCCGGTCCGGCCGCGTCGTCAGTCGCGATCTGGAGATCTTCTATCCCGAGCATCGCTACGTGAATTTCTACGTGGCGCCGCTGGAGGGCGAGAGCGTGGAAGACGATCAACCTGACGAAGTCGGTGGGTTCGTCCTCCTGCTGCGGGACATCACCGAGACCCGCCAGGTGCACCTGGAGGAGCTGGAATCCGAGCGGATGAACGCGCTGACGATGCTCGCCGCCGGCGTGGCTCACGAGATTGGAAACCCGCTCAACTCGCTCAACATCCACCTCCAGCTCATGGAGCGGAAACTCCGCAAAAAGGCCGATCCCGCACTGGCCCGGGAACTGAGTGAATCGCTCGAGATCGCCCGCAGCGAGATCAAGCGTCTCGATTTCATCGTCGAGAAATTCCTCAGCGCCATTCGCCCCACCACGCCGCAGTTCGAACTCACGGATCTCAACCAGATCGTTCGCGAGAGCGTCCAGTTTCTCGAACCCGAACTGGATGATCGCGGGATCGATCTGCAACTCCAACTGCACACCGACCTGCCGCTCATTCGGATCGATCGCGACCAGATCAAGCAGGTCTTTTACAATCTCATCCGCAACGCCGCCCAGGCCATCGGTTCCAACGGCGAGTTGGTCGTGCGCACCGACCTGAACGACCAGCAGGTGAGCGTCAGCTTCGCCGATACCGGGAGCGGCATTTCCGCGGAGGAGCTCGGCAAGGTGTTCGAACCTTATTTCACCACCAAGACGACCGGTTCCGGGCTCGGGCTGCTCATCGTTCACCGCATCGTCCGCGAGCACGGCGGCGAGGTCGAATTCGAAAGCGAGGAAGGCGAGGGAACCACCGTGACCATTTACCTCCCCCGTTTCGAGAAACAGATGCGTTTTCTGCCCCCGCCGAAGGAAGAGGAGACGCGCAGTGAGGAGGGAGACGATGTGATCGAGGTGGAAGCGAGCAGTGTTCAGTAATCAGTAATCAGTAATCAGTAGTCAGTAATCAGTGGTCGGTGAATTGAAACTGGAGGAAAAAGGCGATGACGAACTACGTGAAACACTTCCGGGAATTGAAGGTTTATCAAAAGCAGCGTGAAATCTCTCGGGAGGTGTTTCGGCTTTCGCGGCAGTTTCCGGCCGAAGAGAAATTTTCCCTCACTGACCAAATCCGGCGTTCTTCAAGATCGGTTGGAGCCCAAATCGCGGAGGCTTGGGGGAAGCGGCGCTATCCCAAGCATTTCACCAGCAAACTGACCGATGCTGACGGAGAGCAGCTTGAGACGCAGCACTGGCTGATCGAGGCGAAGGATTGTGGTTATCTTGCGGAAGAAGACTTTCAACGACTGACTGGCTGGTGCGAGGAACTTGGCCGCATGTTGGGTGCCATGATTCAAAAAGCGGACTCCTTCGCCGGATCTCAGGATCGCCTTCGCGAGGAAAGCATTCCCTACTTCACTGAATGATCGGCCACTGATTACTGATTACTGATTACTGATTACTGATTACTGACTACTGACTACTGATTACCGATCACTACCAATGTATCCCGAAACCACCGTCCTCATCGTCGATGACGAAAAGCATACCCGCGAAGGGCTCCGCATGTCGTTCGAGGATGAATTCGATGTCTACGTGGCCGCCAACATCGCGGAGGCGATGCAGCTGCTGAAAGCGGAGAGCATCGACGTCATGATCACCGACCTCCGGCTCGGGGGCGAGGACGGGATGAATCTGATCGATCAGGCCCTGAAACTGCCCAAGGCGCCGATCTGCATCCTCATGACGGCCTACGGTTCGGTCGATATCGCCGTCGAGGCGATGAAGCGCGGCGCCTACGACTACGTCAGCAAGCCGTTGAACATCGACGAACTCGAACTCGTCATCAAACGCGCCGTCCGCAGCCGGGCCGTCGAATCGGAGAACGTTGCTCTCAAAAAGCAGGTCGAGAATCGTTTTGGTCTCGAAAAGATCGTCGGTGAATCCGCTGCCATGCAGCCGATCTTCGACACGGTGCGCCAGGTCGCGCCGACGCGGACCACCGTGTTGGTCGAGGGCGAAAGCGGCACCGGCAAGGAACTCGTGGCGCATGCCTTGCACAACTTGAGTGGCAGGCCGAAGTCGAAGCTGGTCATCGTCCACTGTGCCGCCCTGAGCGAGCAGTTGCTGGAGAGCGAGCTTTTCGGCCACGAACGCGGCGCTTTCACCGGCGCCAGCGAGCGCCGCATCGGGCGATTCGAAGAAGCCGACGGCGGCACCCTGTTTCTCGATGAAATCGGCGAGATCGATCTCAGCACCCAGGTCAAACTCCTCCGGGCCCTGGGCGAGCGAACCATCGAACGACTGGGCAGCAACAAGCCGATCAAGGTCGATGTTCGCGTCGTCGCCGCCACCAACAAGGATCTCGCGGAGTTGGTCGAGGAGGGAAAGTTCCGGGACGACCTGTTTTTCCGGCTCAACGTGGTCAAGATCACCATGCCCCCGCTGCGTCAGCGAAAAGAGGACATCGTGCTCCTGACCAATGCCTTCCTGAAGGAGTTCGCCGAGGAAAACCAGAAGCCGGTCCGCGAACTGACTGCCGATGCCATGCAGCGACTCATCGACTACGACTGGCCCGGAAACGTGCGGCAGCTCCGCACGGCGATTGAGCACGGCGTCGTCATGAGCAATGCCGCGAAGATTTCCCTCCGGCACCTGCCCGCCTTTCTCCGCGAAGATGAATTCGGAAGCGCACCCGGACTCGGAGTGATTCGTCCCGTTCGATCCGGCGGGGGAGGCAATTCCTCCGGGGAACCCGCGCCGGCGGCCATCTTTTCCGCTCCCGGAAATACCCTCCCGCTCGATCCCCAGGGCCGGCTCGAACTCGATCTCACCAAAGTTGAACAGGCCTACATCCGCGAGGCCCTCCATCGTACCGGCAACAACCGCACGGAAGCCGCCCGCCTCCTCGGCATCAGCCGCCGCACCCTCCAGCGGAAGCTCAAAGAGATGGGCGAGGATGAGGAGGCGTGAGCGTTCCTAACAGGGTTGGCTTGCCAACCGAACCGGGTAGGGTCGAGATCGTGAAGATTCCCGATTGACCGAAGCCGGAAATTTTCCTGCTCTCCTGCGATTCAAGTCGCAAAATGAAGCTCATTCGTTTGGCAATCCTGGCAGGATTGATCCTTGCGGTTCCGATCTGCGCCGCAATCTAGGTCGGTGTTGACCAACTGCGTCAGGTCAGGTGTTGTTTGAAGAACTCCAGGG
>JAGRPB010000012.1 GCA_020439945.1 Verrucomicrobiia bacterium | reverse complement strand
TGATGGAAGCGGACCTCTCTTTGGAAGAACGCAGGAAAATCTTGCCGGCGTGAGGCTCGTCGAACTCATCCCGCGATTCGCGACCGACCCGGTATTCGACGCCCGCAAGCGGGAGAAGATCGCCCTCGTAGGTCGCATCGGCGAAGGTGACGGCTTGAATGGTCAGACGGTCGTCGCCCTCGAATTCTCGACAGGTGACGGATCGAATCAGGCGCTCCTCGATCCGGACGGACTCGGGAACGTAGCCGGTGATGAGACGGAGCTTCGGTTCGCGCTCGATCATTGCCGTGATCAAGCGTTCCGCTACTCGCGGCTCGAACTTGCCGTTGGTGTGACCGGATTTGCCGGGAAGCGAGTGGCGATACTGCGGGGAATCCTCGCCGAATGTTTTCCGGTAGTGATCGAAAATCGCCTGCCTCAGTTCGTCATAGATTGGCGACCGTTTTCCTTCCCAGACCGTGTCCCACACGCCAAGTCCGCTGGAGAGAATCCCGCCAGGATGCGCGGTTCGATTCACCAGGATCACGTCGAGACCTTCCCGCGCCGCGCGAATCGCACAGGCGACTCCGCCGGGCGTGGCTTCGATGACGCAGAGATCGGCGGAAACGGTCTTGCTTTCGCCGGCGTCGGCGAACCACGGAAGGAAAGTTGCCAGCAACCACGCGGCGCGAAAAATCCGCGTCGACTTTACAGGGTTAGGTGTGGGATTAGACCCTGTTGAATTCATTTCGCGGAAGGATCGTAGTCAGGATTCGGTTCCATCATTTCGGCGTCGACTTCGTCTCGCCACGATTCGAGGCGGGCGCGGAGTTCCTTCACTTTCTCCGGTTCCCGCTCGGCGAGATTGGTGGTTTCGCTGAGATCGCTACCGAGGTGGTAAAGCTCGATGCCTTCGGGATCAAAAGTCTCGATCAGCTTCCAATCTCCCGCCCGAATCACACTCGATGGCACGCTGGAAGGGTGGCTGTTGTAATGGGGGTAGTGCCAGAAAAGCGCGTCGCGATCGAGCGATTTGCCGCCTTCGAGAACGGGACGAAGATCGAGCCCGTCACGATGCTGCGCCGGGTGTGGCGGCAGTCCGGCGGCGGCGAGACAGGTGGGATAAAGATCGGTGCTGATGACCGGCACCTGGCTGACCTGCCCGGCCTTGGCCACGCCCGGCCAACGCACGATGAATGGCACGCGAATGCCGCCCTCGTAGGCGTAACCTTTTCCACTGCGAAGCGGGGCGTTGTCGGTGGGGTTGCTGTTGTTGTCGAGGCCGCCGTTGTCGCTGGTGAAAATGACGAGCGTGTCTTTCTCCAAGCGGAGTTCCTCGAGGGTGGCGAGAATCTGCCGGGTGGAATCGTCCACTGACTCGACCATGGCGGCGTACTTGGCGTTTTTCTGGTGATCACCCGGGGCGTCCTCGTACTTGGCCGCGACCTCGGGAATCGCCTGGATGGGCGTGTGCACGGCGTAGTGGGACACCTGGAGGTAGAACGGCTCGTCCTTCCATTCGCGGATCATGGCCTCGGCTTCGTCGGCCTCGCGATGGGTGAGGTATTCGCCCTGCTTCCGGCCGGGCAGGTTGTGGATGCCGTTGCGGATGGTTTCGTGCTTGCCCTTGGGATTGTTGAAGGGATCGAAGTAACTGGGCGGCTGGCCGTAGTCGCATCCTCCCTTGTTTTTCTCGTAGCCCTGGTGCTCGGGAAACCAGGGTTCGTCGCCGAGATGCCACTTGCCGATATAACCGGTGTGGTAACCGGCCTCGTCGAGGACTTCCGCGATGGTGCGTTCCTCGCTCTCCATCCAGTAGGGGTTCGGCGGACAGAGGAGTTTTTGTTTTTTCGATCCGACGTATTCGGTGGGGTTGGCGTCGGGCGTGCCGAGATTGCCGCGCTGGAAGAGGGAGCGGATCCAGTCGGTGACGCCGACGCGGTGCGGGTAGCGGCCGGTCTGGACGGCGGCGCGCGTCGGCGAACAGACCGCGCAGGCGGCGTAGGCATTCGTGAAGCGCATGCCCTCGGTGGCGAGGCGGTCGACGCTCGGGGTGCGGTAAAAATCGGATCCCTGGCAGCTGAGATCCATCCAACCGAGATCGTCGACGAGGATGACGATGACGTTGGGTGGGCGATCGGAGGAAAGGCTGGTGGTTAGGGCACAGGCGAGCGCGATGAGCGAGATGGCGAGGGTTTTCAGCATGAGAAGAGGAAACGGGAAAGCGCCTTTCCGTTCAATGCCGGAATCGCGCTCGGCTGGGCAGGAAAATGGTGACACCGGAATCCCTGCCGGTGCTTAAAAAACCGATGCGGGCGAAGCCGGGTGGCCACTCATTCACCGGCAGGGATGCCGATGTCACAATGAGGCGAGTCGATCGCTCAGTTTTTCTTCGGTTTCTTTGGCTGCTTCGGCTCGGGTTTGGGCACTTCGGGCAGGCCGTCATCGGGTTGATCCCAGAGGCGGTAGGGATCGTCGAACTTCCGCATCTGATCCAGAAGCAGCGCCTCCATCTCGGCGCGCTTGTCGGCGTATTTCGGATCGTCGGCCAGGTTGACCTGGTTCGGTTTGGGAGTGACGCCGGTCTGCTCGATCACGGCGGGATCGTGATGCTCGGCGAGGAGCTCGTTCGGGTTCTCCGCCAGGTTGAAGAGCTGGGTCTTGCGGACGGTGCCGTCGAGCACGTCGTACTTGATCAGCTTCCAGTCGCCCTTCTTCACGCTGCGCATGCCGGGCTTGGTGCCGCCGCAGTAGACGCCATAGAGGACGTCGCGAACGGTGTCCTGCTTTCCGGTGAGAACCGGTTTCATGCTGATGCCCTCGTTGGTGGGCGGCGCCTCGATGCCGGCGAGATCGCAGAGGGTGGCGAGGGTGTCGAGCAGGTAGATGTTTCCCTGGGCGCGCGAACCCGCCTCGATGCCCGGGCCTTTCACGAGATAGGGCACCCGCCAGGTGTGTTCGTAGAGATTCTGCTTTCCCTCCAGTCCGTGGCGACCGACGGCGATGCCGTGATCGGAGGTGTAGATGACGTAGGTGTTGTCCAACTCTCCCATGGCCTCCAGTTTGGCGAGCACCTTTCCGACCTGGATGTCGATGTTTTCCGAGCAGGCGAAGTAGCGACCGACTTCGTTGTGAATGGTGAGGGGATCGCGATGTTCCCAGACCCCGCTGACGGCGACCTCGTCGCGGAGATCCGGGTGACCGTGGTGGAAGGGATGGGCGGGCAGCCAGTTGCCGGGGAGAGGCGGCTGCTTCGGGTTCGCCGGCGGCGGGATGGTGGAGTCGGTATGATTGACGGATCCGTACTTGGCGAGAAGGTCGACCGTGCCGTCGCGGGTGTCGTGCGGATGGGAAAAGCCGTAGTAGATCAGGAACGGATCTTCATCCTTCGATGCCTCGCGTTCCTCGAGGTAGTCCAGCACCTGTTTGCCGTGCCATTCGCTGCCGGATTCGGCGTCGCCGCCGCGCTTGGTGGCGTCGTGCCGGACGGTGAACTTCTCGTTGGCCGCCTCGTAGCTGTTCCCGATCTTGCAGGTCCGCATGGTGTCGTAGCCGGCGCGATTGAACACGGCGGCCATGGTGTTCTCCGCGAGGTCGGGGGGAACCAGCTGCGGATCGTCGTTGTGGGGATTGTTGGAGAGTCGGTTCGGCTTGTCGGGAATGTGCCAGAGGGTGCGGCCCGACATGATCATGTGACGCGAGGCGGTGCAGACACCGCCAACCCACGAACCCATGTGGTAGGCGCCATCGATCACCATGCCCTCGGCGGCGATGCGATCGATGTTCGGCGTTTCGAGCTTGGTGTCGGGATTGTAGACCCGCAGATCGAGGGGCGACTGGTCGTCGACGATGATGAAAAGGAGGTTCGGGCGATCATCGGCTCGCAGCGCGGACAGTCCCAGCGCGGCCAGGAAAAGGGGGAGGCAGAGTTTTTTCATGGGGGCGTCACCGTAGTCGGACTCGGCCCGTTCCGTAAACGCGAATCTTGACCGGCTTTGCGGCCAATCGCAGGATGGGCGGATGAAATTCTTCGCTTTCCTCCCGGCTTTTCTGCTGTTGTCGATCGCCTTGGCCGGAGCCCAGGGAAAACAGAATCCGGTTTTTGCGCCTATCGAGGACGATCCGAATCTGCCGCGAGTCTTGTTGATCGGTGATTCCATCTCCATCGGATACACCCTGGCGGTTCGCGATCGACTCGAGGGGATCGCCAACGTCCACCGGGTTCCGGCGAATGCGGGCCACACCGGGATGGGGATCGAGGGCATCCAGAAATGGCTGGAGGCGCGGGGCGGCGATTGGGACGTGATCCATTTCAATTTCGGTCTCTGGGATCTCTGCTACCGGAACCCCGAATCGAAGAACCAGGGCCATCGTGACAAGGTTCACGGCACCCAGGAATTCTCGGTCGAAGAATACGTCGCCAATCTCGAGACCATCGTCGGGATGCTGGAGAAAACCGGCGCCCATCTCATTTTCGCCACCACCACCCCGGTGCCGGAGAAGGAACTCGGCCGCGTGGTCGGCGACGACCTCCGCTACAACGAGGCGGCCGTGGCGTTGATGCGGAAGCACGGGATCGAGATCGACGACCTGCACGCGGTGATGGCCGGAAAGATGGATCGTTTTGCCAAGGGCCCCGGCGACGTTCACTACACCGAGGAAGGCTACGGCCTGCTCGCGGACCAGGTCGCCGGCGTGATCGCCGAATCGCTCACGGAAAACGCGGACGGGGTGCGCGTGCTCTTCGACGGAACTCGCCTCGAACCCGTCTGGGAACAGGAAGAGCCGGGCGGATGGGCGATCGAAAAAGACGGGTCGATGGTGTGTCGGTTGAAGGAGGGTAAAGACAAGAAGGGGAATCCGAAGGTCATGCCGATGGGCGACATCTGGACGCACGCCGAGTATGGCGACTTCGAGTTGAGCCTGTCCTACAAGCTGTCCGAGGGCGCCAACAGCGGCGTGTTTTACCGGTCCAATCCCGAGGATTCGGTGCAGGACGGACTGGAGGTTCAGCTGATGGACAACGTGGGGTTCCAGAAAACCCACGGGGCCAAGGACGATCGGAAACTGAACGCTTCCTTCTACGACGCCAAGGCGCCTTCGAAGGACGCCGCCAAACCGGTCGGCGAATGGAACGATCTCGTCCTGCGCTGCGAGGGACCCCGCATACGGATCACGCTGAACGGCGAGCCAGTCATCGACGTGAACATCGACGACTGGGACACGCCGGGGACGAACCCGGACGGGACCACCAACAAGTTCAAGAGAGCGCTCAAGGATTTTCCCCGCCGGGGCCGGATCGGTTTCCAGAACCATGGGCAGGTGGTCTGGTTTCGGGACGAGAAGATCGAGGTGCTGGACTGAACCTTCAGTCGGCCGTGTCCGTAGCGGAATCCTGCGAATCTTCCCGCGCGGAGGTTTTCCGCAGGATACGCTTGCGGACCAGGCGGACGACGAGCACCGCGAGCACCAGGAAAAAGGCGCCGAAGAGGGCCATCTTTCCCTCGCCCTTGAATAGCGCTCCGCCGGTCAGGACGATGCCGACCGCGACGGCTCCGGAGAGCACGATCGAAAGCGCCAGGTAGAGCACGAACGGCGGACGGAGAAAGCCGAGAATGTAGTTGTGAAGAAAGAAGGGGATGCCCGGGGTGAGGCGCAGCAGGAGGATGAGCTGAACCTGGTCGGCGGTGGACGGACTGGGAATCTTGAATCGCGTCCGGGCGAGGAACTTTTCGATCAGGTTGCGGGCCGGGTAGGCGGCGACCCAGTAGGACCAGGTCAGATTCAGGGCGAGCGCCAGCAGGACGAGGGCGCAACACTGCCACGTCGGTCCCCACACCGCGCTGGCGATCAGGAGCAGCGCGCTCATGGGAATGGGCAGGGAAGGCAGGATGACGAGTCCGAGAAACAGCGCCCACGAGTGATCCGTGAGAAAAGTCTCCGTGGAAGACCACAGCGACTTGAGCGTCTCCAGGTTGAAGCCGGCCTTCCACGCGATCACGATGGCGACGCAGCCCACCACGAAGGCGATCAGCGCAAAAAGGCGCAGCCGCTTGTTTTGCAACAGTTCTCGAAGGGCAGACATGGAAAGGAAAAACCGCCCGGCCGGAGGGGCAGGGCGAGACAGCCCGTCGCCTCGATCAGTCCGGCAAGGCTGGGTTCAAACGCGGAGAGGTTCGGTCAGCGAGCCGGGATTGCCAGCGATCATTTCAGGGGATGCTCTTTCAGGATTTCCTCCACCATGTAGAAATTCAGCCGATCCTTCGTTTCCTCGCGGATCCTGGCCACCTGCTCGGGCTTGATGAAACGGCCGTTGTTGCCGAATGACTGTCGCACGTAGCTGAGCACGGCGGCGAGTTCCTCGTCGTTGAGCAGGGGACCGAAACCCACCATCGGGGGTACACCCTTGGTGGGATCGAAATGCTTTCCGGCGACCTCGATCGGGCCCCACAAACCTTTCAGGGCGATCTTGATGATGCGTTCGTCGTCGTCGAGCCAATCGGATCCGGCAAGGGTGGGGTAGATGTTCGGGAGGCCCTGGCCGTGGGGCTGGTGGCAGGTGGCGCAGTGGGCATCCCGGTTGAAGACTTCCTTGCCCAGTTCGTAAACCTTCATCTGCGCCTGGCTGAGTCCCTTGGTCGGACCATAACTCTTGTCCTCGGCCGAGATCACGGCCTCGGCGATCTTCAGGGTCCCGGCGAGGTAACCCTCGGCGGTCGGGTTTCCGGTGAGGTCGAGTTTGCCCGAGGCCTTCAGTGACTCGACGTCATCGGCCAGGGTGTGTTGGAGAATGGTGTCGGTCACCGGCCCCATCCAGCGATCCAGCGGCAGTTTGAGCGCCTCCAGGGCAATGCGGGCGCCGTCCTCATTGTCGAGCCAGCTGGCGGCGACGATGGCTTCCAGCCGCACCCGGCCGTTGGCGTCGCGGGCGGCCTGCATCAGGAGGTCGGTGTGGTTCGGGATCTTGTCCCAGGCAAAACGGATCACGCTGACCGCGGCGGCGCGGGCCTCGGGTTTCTGCGCGGTCAGGCAGGCGTGGAGCAGCTCCGCGTCGGGCGCGTTCTGGGCCCAGGTCGCCCAGAGCGCCTCGCAGAGGTGGTGCTCGTAGTTCGGATCGCTCTTGTCGAGCTTGGCGGCCCATGCCTTGACCGCCGGGATGACCTCGTCGGCCGGGTGACCGCGCAGCTCGCGCCGGGTGCGGTAGCGGGCGCGATACTCGGGCAGCTTGAGGTTTTCCAACAGCGTTTCGATCGGCGCTCCGGCGATCACCGGCGGGTCGACCAGCGGACGCGAGGGATAGGTGATGCGGTAGATGCGGCCGTGCTGGTGATCGCGATGGGGATCTCGGGCGTTGTGCTGCATGTGACCGATGAGCGCATTCTCCCAGTCGACCACGTAGAGCGAGCCGTCGGGCGCGAACTCCAGGTCGACGGGGCGGAAATTCGGATTGGTCGAGGAGATCAGGTCGCCGTCCGCGGTGCCCACGAAACCCGAGCCGTCGTCGACCGGTTTCCCGAAGCTGATGCCGAGAAAGCCGATGCTGTTGCAGATCATGAAATCGCCCTGCTTGTCGTCGGGGAAGTGGCGTGACGAAACGAACTCGGCTCCGGATGTGGGGCGCGAACGTTTCGGAACGAACTGCTCGACCTTGGGAATCTCGATGCCGTAGGGCATGTTCGCCGACACGGGCAGTCCCCACCAGTTTTCGCCCGGCGAGGCATCGGAGAGGTGGCATTGCTCCCAGTAGTCGAAGGAGATGCCCCAGGGATTCGAGTAGTCGGCCCGGCTGTAACGCTGGACGCGGGAGCTCTTGGGATCGAAGCGCCAGACGCCGCCATCGTTGTCGCGTTCGGGTCCGTAGGGCGTCTCCACCTGGGTGTGGAGGAAACGTCCCTCGCCCATGTAGAAGGCTCCCGAGGCATCGGCGCAGTAGGCGGAAATCGCGTGGTGGGTGTCGTGGGTGTCGAAACCGTGCACCAGGTATTCCATCCGATCGGCGTGATCGTCGCCGTCCTCGTCGACGAGGCGGCAAAGGTTCGGCTCCTGGGTGATGTAGACGCCCTCCGGCGCGATCTCGAATCCGATCGGCAACTGGAGCCCGTCGGCGAAAACCGTCTGCTTGTCGGCGTGACCGTCGTTGTCGGTATCCTCGAGAATGAGCAGCTTGTCGTTCGGTCGCGGATCGCCGGGCTTGTAGTGCGGGTAGGTCGGCATGACCGCCACCCAGAGCCGGCCCCGGTTGTCGAATGACATCTGCACCGGGTTTTCCAGGTCGGGAAAATCCTTTTCCGAGGCGAAGAGGTCGACCTGGAATCCCTCGGCCATGGTGAAACTCTTGAGCGACTCCTCGCCGTCGAGGTATTCGATGCTCCCCATCTTCCCCTTGTCGTCCTTGGGCGTGAAATTCGTCGGCACGGGCGGCAGGTCGCCGGTGCCTGAGTCGTCGACCTGGAGGTCGGTGGTCTTTCCCTGGGCGATCTCGTTGATCAGTTCGTCGCGAACCGCCAGCATGTTGCGGGTCTTGGCCACCTCGTAGGGATAGTTCTGCGGGCCGAAGGGATTGTAGCGCTGGCCGTGGGTGTGGACGCTGTTGAGGATGTTGTAGTCGTTGTTCCAGAACCAGTCCTTCTCCTTCACCGCCGCATGCATCAGTTCCGGATCGGTGCCGGATTCGCGTTCGTGTTTTCCGAAGAGACCGTCGGCCAGCCATTGGCCGATCTGCTCGTAGGCTTTTTCCGTGGGAGCGAATCCGTTGATGGTGAACGGCTCGTCCTGTTCGGCGTAGAGAGCGAGGGTGGGGTGAAAGAGATCGATGAAGGTGAGGCCCCGCTTCTCGGCGACCCGTTTCATGGCCGCGGTATAGAGTTCCAGGTTGGCGTTTTCCGTCTTCCCGTCCGGAAGATCGCGCGTGGCCGAGAGATCCTCGAAGGCGATCGGAGACACCAGCACCAGGCGCGGCGCTTCCTTGCCGTTGTAGGCCTTGCTCAAGGTGTATTCGGCGAAGGCATCGAGCTCGGCCTCGAAATTGTCGACCCGATCCGGGCCGTCGAAGGACTCGTTGAAGCCGAAAAAGGCGACGATGGTGTCCGCCTTCAGGAAATGCAGCCACTGATCGGGCGAGGGATAGAAGCCCTTGCCGAAGTGGTCCTTGAACTCGGGACGGAATTTCTCCGCGCCGGGAAAGGCCCACTGCGACGGGCGCGCCGCATGGGGACGGAAGGCCGGGGTGTTGCCCGGCTTGCCCATGTTGCGGATGATCAGATCCTCGCTGGGATAGCGGAGGTGGAATTCGGGCTCCATCCGGCTGAACCAGGTGTCGCGCTCGGCGAGGCCGTTGCCGAGAAATACGATGTGCTCACCCGGCTGCGGCGGCGCGACCTCCTGAGGGCGCGCGCTGGTGGCGTCCGGCGGATCGACCTGGGGCGCGTGGGGATGTTCCGATCCGCCGCTGTTGTCGGGCCAGAAAGCCGGATCGGCCTTCGATTTCTTTTTCGCTTCCGGTTTCTCGGCATCCTGGGCGAAGGCGAAAGTCAGGGCGAGGCAGGCGAACGCGGTCAGGAAGGCGAGTCGTTTCATGGTCGGGGAAAATCGGGTTTTTGAAGGGCGGGGAATTTCGGACAAGGACACAGCTCTGTCCACGGCGGAATGCGGGGAAAGTGGCCGCCTTGCGCCGGGGCGGCGAACGCTTAGACGGTCGGGCGGTGATCGGGTCTGACGCGAACCCTGAGATCGTCCTGATCGGAAACGATGACCATTTCTCCCGCTTTGATGAAGCCGTTTTCGGCAATCGCGGGATAGGACATTCCGTCGATCTCCACCTTGCCGGAAGGTGAGAGCTTCGTTAGGGAAACGCCTCGCTTTCCGAGTTGGGGTCCCCGCCTCGGATGGGGCGGAGAATCTAAGAGTTCGGGTGGAGCCCGGAATGCCTTCCTGACCGACAGGGGCACAAGGACGGGCCAGAGGAGGAGTAGCCAGAGGGTCGATCCTGAAAAAAAGAATTCATCGGCTGCCGACCGGCGATTTGCCGACTGAGCCCACGCGGCGAGCGCCATATTGAGAATTGATCCGATGAGAAGGTAGCCAGCCAGATACCACATGATGATCCGAAATCCCGAGGTCCGTGTTCAGCCTACCCGACTCGCAATGCCGATCGAGATTTCTTTTGGTATTTTTGACCCGAAACCCGAACGAGAAGATTTTTCTCTGCGACAAAGCCGAAAAAATGAGGATAGTCGCCGCGCCTCTGCCGGGTTGGTTGAGCGAGACTATCGTTATCCATAGAGGTATGACTCTTAGCGAGCTCCTTCGGGAGCGTCGCCCCACGTGTCACCCTGAGGTCCACAGTCGCGGTCTTACCAGCCATCCGGCAGAGGTCTTTTTGTGCCCGGTCAACAGGGTTGAATGGCGGACTTGACCCTGTTCAATGGGTAGGGGGGCGACCCCGGGGTAACGGCTTTTCCTTGCGCGCCGGGAGAAAAGACGGGAAGGGTGGTCTGCAACCCAAGCGCAAATCCATGGCTAAAGGCTTCGAAATCGAGGGGAAAGTTCACCTCATCAACGACATCCAGACCTTCAACAGCGGCTTCACGAAACGCGAGTTCGTGGTCGAGGTGGAGGACGGGAAATTTCCTCAGCAGATCAAGTTCGAGGCGGTCAAGGACAAGACTTCGCTGACCGATGGGCTCAAGGTCGGCGACGCGGTGAAGGTGTTCTTCGACATCCGCGGCAACGAATACAACGGCCGTTACTACGTAAATCTCAATGCGTGGAAGCTGGAGAAAGCCGGTGCGGGCGGGGGAAGCGATCTGCCGAGCGGGCCCTTCGATGACGGCCCGCCTTCGCATCTGTCCGAACCACCTCCGGGACACGGTCAGGACGACGGTGACGAAATCCCGTTCTGAGCTCGGCTCATTCAGTCACTTCGTAGCGACCCAACCCGGTCGCCAGGTAGCGGAGCAGTGATTTTTCAGGGATCGGGCTGTCGTGGCCATAGTCCCAGATGGTGATCCCGCCGAGGCCGTACTCTTTCACCAGCCGGAGCCGCAGGTCGCAGGCCTCGGTACCGACGGGCCAGTAGCCGTGTTCGGAGTCGGGAAGGCCGGCGGAGTTTTCTGCCACCAACTGACGCCACGATACGGCGCGGCGTTCGCCCGCTTTTTCCTTGGCGTAGAAGCCGATGCCGAGGAGCAGTTTCTCCGGCGGCAGCCCGGCGGCGAGAAAGCGCTCGATCGATTCGCGGAGCCAGGGTTCGTAGGGTTGCTCGGACCAGGGCTGGTAGCTCATGAGATTGACCCGGTCGAGGCTGCGCCAGCACTCCTCGGTGAGGGGACGAGTGTAACCCAGCGCCGCGGTGAGAATGCGATCGTCGGCGTGGAGTTTTTCCGAAAGTTCGGCGAGAAACAGGGCGAAATCGGCGTGCTCGCGATCGCCCTTGGGGAATTCCCAATCGATGTCGACGCCGTCGAGGTGGTGTTCCGCACAGAAATTTACGAGATCCTCGACGAATCGGGACCGGCTTTCAGCCGAACTGACGGCGGTGGCGAATTCCTTGCCGCGTCCCCAGCCGCCCACGCACAAGGTGACGACCAGGTCTTTGTCCCGCCGGGCGTTTTCGGCAAAAGCCAGGAGGGCGGAGGTGATCCGGGAAAAATCGACGCGACCATCTTCATGCGGTTTCCCGGAGAATATCACGAGATGGCTGGCGCCGTAGAGTTGCGGCGTCTCGTCTCCGTTTTTGACCCGATAGTCGGGGAGGTAGACGGAGAGAATGGGGCGGTCGGTTGGATTACTCGGGGTCGATTGAGCGCCGGCATCCGGTGGATGAAAGGAAATCAGGGTGAAAAGGACGCCCAACCATCCGGATTTTTCGCTGATTTTATGACAGCTGCGAAAAAATGAATTTCTCATAGAAAATGAAGGGGGTGTTTGGCGGGGAATGTTCTCGGATTGGCGCGGCAGGGTAAATACGATTTTGCAGAAATCAGGAATGCCCTATGGTGGGCGCGGCGAGGGAACAGGCTCCCCGCCGGCTCTTGGGAACCGATCGCGAGTCACGGTAGCGATTGGAGGTTCCGGGAGCCCTCTTCAATCCGGTGCGGCGCTTCGTGGAAATGATCGGCGCCGACCCAAAACCTATCGAAATCAACCATGGACCCATCTTCATCCGGCGGCCAATCGGGTCGCCCCAGGCAGAATCGCTCGCGTGGCGGTCGGAATCGCAATCAGAACCGGAACCGGAATCGCGATCGCAATCAGAATCAGGACCGGAATCGCGGCGGTCAGTCGTCGCGGCGTCCCCAGCGAGATCGCGAGGACGACATCATGCGCGAGCGCTTCCCGCGCCCGGAACCGAAGCCGTCCCTGCTGCAGCGTATTCTCGGATTCTTCGGCATCGGTGGCGACCCGAAGAAAACGCAACCATCGAAGGGCACGAGTTCGGGCTCGGCGTCCCGCAAGGGAGGCGGTGATGAGCGTTCGCGGTCGAAGTCCGATTCGAGCGGGAAAAGCGGAGGAGAAAAACGCGAACGGAAGCCGCGTCAGAAGCGCCCGGTGGAAAAGGTGGAAGTCACCAGCGGCCGACTCTACGTCGGAAACCTGGACTACGGCGTCACCGGCGAGGACTTGAACCAGCTTTTCCAGGAAGTCGGGACGGTGGTGAAGGCGGAGATCGTCATTCACAATCGCAGCGGCAAATCGAAGGGATTCGCCTTTGTCGAAATGGCCACCACCGAGGAGGCCAGGCAGGCGGTGGAAAAGTTTCACGACCACGATTTCAAGGGGCGTCAGATGCTGGTCTGCGGCGCCAAGAGCGACGGTCAGCGGGACGAATCGGAAGAGTCCGGTGGCGGCGGCGGCGGCGGTGAAAGCGGCGAACGCCCCAGGCGCGAGAGAAAACCGCGCGGCGAAAGACGGGAACGCGAGGAACGCGGTAGCGGCAGCGGCGGGCGGAATCGAAAGAAAGCGGATTTTGGCGATGAAGAATCGGACGCACCTCGCAAGCCGAAAGCGCCGGCCGAGAAAGTGAGCGGCACGAAACTCTCGATTGGCAATCTTTCCGACGGGGTCACGGCAACCGATGTCAGGGAAGGTATCGAGGATATCGCCAAGCTGACCGCAATCGGGGACGTGAGCGGGGGTTCCGTGGTCGTTGAATTCGCCAGCGTAGATGACGCCCAGCGCGCGCTCGACGTGCTCACCGGCAAGACGTTCATGGGCCAGATGCTGAAAGTCAGCGGCGCGTCGGACGATGAATCCGTGACTGCGGTTTCACAGGCCAGCGCACCGGTTGAAAGTCCGAGGGATGAAGAATCTCCGGGTGAATCGACGATGTCGGGTGAAGAGTCGACACCGACGGCGGAAGCCGAGTCGTTTTCGGAAACCGACACGGAACCGGAACCAGTAGTGGACCCGCCTGCAGAAGCTCCGCAGGAGTCGGTGCCGGAAGCGCCGGCGGAAACTCCCGTAGCGGTGGAAGAAGAGGTGCCTGCGGCGTCTTCCGAGGCTGTCGAGGAAACGCCGGAAGAGAAGCCGGCCGAACCACAGGCCTGAGCCATCGATTTCCGGTGATGGACCGAATTCCAGCGGTCTGCCTGATTCTGCTCACCGCGCTCCCGATTTCCCTCAAAGGGGTGGATCGGGACACGCCCGCGGTGAAGAACGTTCTCTTTCTGGTCTCCGACGACCTCAAGGCCAGCGTGCTCGGTTGCTACGGGGACGCGGTCTGCGACACACCGAACATCGACCGGCTCGCGTCCGAGGGCATGGTCTTCGAGCGAGCCTACTGCCAGGGCACCGTCTGTGGTCCCTCGCGGACCTCCTTCATGCACAGCCGCTACTTCGGCGGCAAGGGAAAGACGTTGGGGGAGAACTTCATCGATCACGGCTTCACCAGCGCGCGGGTCGGAAAGATTTTTCACATGCGCGTGCCGGGAGACATCATCGCCGGGACCAATGGACAGGATGTCGCCGCCTGTTGGACCGAGCGCTACAACGCGCCGGGGCGGGAGGCCCACACACCGGGGGACTACGCCTGCCTGAACCTGAACATTTTCACCACAGAACTGGAGGGGCGCCAGTCCACCAAGATGCCGCACCGGATGTTCGTGACGGTGCAATATGACGGCGACGGATCGGATCAGCCCGATTGGAAAGCGGCGACGAAATCGATCGAGTTGCTCAACAAGTTCGAACCACAGGATCAGCCCTTCTTTCTCGCCACCGGATTCGTGCGTCCACACTATCCGAACGTGGCGCCGAGGCAGTTTTTTGCTCCTTATCCGCATCAGAAAATCGTGATGCCGGAAGTGCCTGCGGGCGATCTCGACGACATTCCCAAACTCGGCATTTCCTCCTCGAATTCAAAGAGTCACGGGATCGACAAGTTTCCCGAAAATCAGCAGCGCATGTGGTCGGGTTACTACGCGACGGTGACCTTCATGGACGAGCAATTGGGCCGGGTATTGGACGAGCTGGAGCGGCTCCGACTGCGCGACAGCACCGCCATCGTCTTTACCAGCGATCACGGCTATCACCTCGGTGAGCACACCTTCTGGCAGAAGCAGAACCTGCACGAGGAAGTGACGCGGATCCCGATGATCCTCTCGGTGCCGGGCATGAAACCGGGACGATCGGATTCCATCGTCGAATTGATGGATCTCTACCCGACTCTCTGCGAGCTGACGGGTGTCTCCATCCCGGAAACGGTGCAGGGCAAGAGCCTGGTGCCGATCCTGAAAGATCCGGAGGTCGAGGTCCGGAAGTCAGCGCTCTCGATCGTGAAGGACGGGCATTCACTCCGTTCCTCGAACTGGGCCTACATGCGCTACGAGGATGGATCGGAGGAACTCTACGACATGAGCGTCGATCCCGGGCAGTTCACCAACCTGGCCGGCGCTACTGATCACGCCGAGATACTGGCCGATTTCCGGACTCAACTCGCGGAGAAGTTGGAGGCGGTGAAGTGATTTTTTGCCGCAAAAACTCAAAGAGCCGCAATAAGGATTTTCATCCAAGCGGTTCGAGAACGTATTTTTTGATGTAGAATCTCGGGGCGCCGAAGTTGATGAGAAGACCGTCCTTGATTCGGCTGGCGCGCAGATAGCCGAGGATTTGTGAAACGTGTTCCGGTGCGACACTGCGGGTCGCTTTGAGTTCCGCGATGAGACAATCTTCGATGAAGAGGTCGGCGAAATAATTCCCGAGAATGGTGCCATCGTCATCGTAGACGGACATCGGATGTTGCTGTTCCACCTTGATTCCGGCTCGTCGCAACCGATTGACCAATGCGTTTTCGTAGACCTTTTCGAGATGTCCCGGCCCCAGAAATCGATGTGCGTCAAAACCCAGTTCGCGAACACGGTCACAGAGTTCGAAAACAGGATCTTTGGAGCTCATTCCCTTTTTGAGGCTTATTGCGGTTTTTGCGGCCGACTCCATCCCGAATCGATGATCTCCGCCAACTGCGCCTTCATCCGCTCGGCCACGTCGGGATGTTGCTCGATCACGTTGTTCTTTTCGGCGGGATCTTTCGACAGATCGAACAGCTGAAAGCGGGGCGCCGGCTTGTTCTCAAGTTCTTTTTCCACCGTGACGTTCCGGGCTTTCTTGGAGTCGTGCCGTTGCAGCTTCCAGTCTCCCGCCCGGAAACCGAAGTTGCCGGCATTTCCATTGTCCTGTTCGACCAGGGTGGCGCGTCCTTTGGCTCCCGGTTTTCCGAGCATGGCACCGCTCACGTCGAAGCTGTCCGGAAATGCCTCCTGAGGGATCTCGGTGCCGGTCAATCCGGCGAGGCTGGAGGCGATATCGATCGTGCAGACCATCTCGTCCGAGACGATGCCCGGTTCGATGTGGCCCTTCCATCGCGTGATGAATGGGGTGCGGGTGCCGCCCTCGTAGACGCTGTATTTGCCGCCGGAATAAGGACCCGCTGCGCGGTGATCGCCCAGCTTCTCGAGGGCGAAATCCTGGTAGCCGTCATCCATCACCGGACCGTTGTCGGAGCAATAAATCACCAGGGTATTTTCGGCGATGCCGAGCCGGTCGAGCGTTTTCATCAGCTCGCCCACGCCCCAGTCGAGTTCCACGATGGCATCGGCCCGGAAACCGAGCCGGGTCGCGCCCTGGAAACGTTCGTGAGGCATGCGGGGAACGTGGAGATCGTGCGAGGCGAAGAAGAGGAAAAAGGGGGCGTCGGTCTTCACCTGCTGCTCGATCCATTCGGTTGATTTCTCGACCCATTTGTCGCCGAGGTCTTCATCGCGGAAACGGGCGGCATGTCCGCCGGTGTAGAAACCGATGCGGCTGATGCCGTTGTGGATGGTGCCGTTGTGGCCGTGAGACCAGTCCATCTTGAGCGTATCGCGATGGGTGATGCCCGTGGGATGATCCTCGCTCGGCTTCTTCGTGCCGACCCAGAGGGGATCGGCCGGATCGAGGTTGAGAACGCGGTGGTTCTCCACGTAGACCTGGGGCACGCGGTCATTCGTGGTGGGAAGGAGAAAATTGTAGTCGAATCCGATCTCGTGGGGCCCGGGTTTCAGTTCCCCGTTCCAGTCGGGTCCCTTGCCCTTTTCGCCCAGGCCAAGGTGCCACTTGCCGATCACGGCGGTCTGGTAGCCCGCCTTTTTCATCAGGTCGGGAAGCGTGAACGAGTCCGGATCGATCGTGAGCGGCCCGTTGGGCGGAGCGATCCCGGTGCCCTCCTTGCGAAAGGCATAGGTGCCGGTGAGAAAGGAATACCGGGTCGGCGTGCAGGTCGAGGCCGAGCAGTAGCCGCTGGTGAAGCGAACGCCCTCGGCCGCGAGTTGGTCGATGTTCGGGGTCTCGAAGTTGTGGGCGCCGTAGCAGGAAAGATCGCCGTAGCCCATGTCATCGGCCATGATGACGATGACGTTCGGTTTTTCGTCGGCGGAGAGCGAACCGCAGAGGAGACAGAGAATCGCAAGAGGGAAGCACGGATTTTTCATCGCAGAGGGAATTCGAGGGAAGTGAGCCTGAATTCCTCCGCGCTTCCTGTCAAACCCGCGAAAAGGTTTCCGCCGACGTCCGGTCGACCCCGCCTCAACGCGCCGAGCAATCGGGCGGCGTGCCCTTGCGACCGCGGTTGTAGCGCTCCGAAAGGCCGGACGGATAGCGGTGCGCCACCAGGGTCGCGATCAGGGCCGAGTCCTGGCAACTCGCGATCTCGCCGTCGAGCACTAGGTTTTCCCGGTAGCCCGGTTGCCATCCGCGCAGCGCCAGTTCGTCCTTCAAGCTTCCCTCGGGCAGTTCGTAGGCGCGCTCGACGCGATCGATCTCCGCCGTGTCGGCCAGCGAAATTCCGATTGAGGGCGACGTCGGCGGAGCACCGTCGAACTGATCGGTGATGCCGTACATCTCGGCGATGCGGTACTGCCGGGCACGAAGCTTGTAGAAGAGGGCCTCCTGGCTGAAGTCGGGCCATTTGGTGGTGGCGACGGCTTCGCGAACTTCCCTTTCCCGGATGGGAACAATGCGGTCGGCCATCCACTTCATGTCGGACCAGGTGGCGTTCAACCAGGCGTCGGGCTTGAAGATCAAGCCGATGGGAAAACGCCACTTCCGGCCGAGCAGGCCCTTGCGCGCGAAGTCCGTGCCCGTGGGAACCGCGTTGAGCACTCCCGATTGCAGCAGTGGACCGAGCGAGAGCCCGAGATCGTGGTGGCCCTCGTGATAGTCGACGATCCGGTCGTCTTCCTTGATGAAGTAACTCTTGTTGTTGTTGTCCTTGGCGTCGCGGTTGGCGATCCAGAGGTCGAAGAGAAAACTGCCGCGCGCCACCCGGTCGTGATCTGCCGCAAGATCCGACATGCGGGCGCCGTCGACGCGACGGATGTAGCCCTTGGGGCGCAGTTCGAGGAGCGTTTGCTTGAAGGTGAGCCATTCGCGCCCGATGAGCTTTTCCTTCCGGTATTTCGATTTCGCTCCCGGGGGAAGGTGTCGCAGGATGCGGTCGATGTTTTCCTCCGTCACCGTTCCGCGATCCAGCACGAAGACCCCCACGTCGATGGCATAGAAATCCAGCATCGCCTGGTTGAAATTTTCGTAGCTGTATGGGTAGCGCTCGTCGTCCTTGTCCTTCTTCCGCTTATCCGGATCGGGGTCGTTGAGAATCAGCACCATCTCGTCGATCCCGGTGCCCTTGATGTAGTTGAAATCCGTCTGACGCGCTCCCGCCAGCAGGTAGAGGGCGCTGGCGACCGGCTCGACCTGGGTTTCGTCGGCCCATTTGAGTTTCCACTCGATACCGAAGGGATCCTTGGCGCGGCATTTCGGGGACGAGGCGTTCAGGTAGACCTCGTCGAGAAAGAGAACCCGCTGCGAGTCCCCGAAAGAGTAGGGTTCGCCCGGTTCCAGATCGCCATCCCGGATCGCCTCGGCCGTGATGCCGCGCAGGTGTTTCTGTCGAAAATCTGCCAGGCGCGAGGCCCGGTTCTTCTCGATGGCGTCTCGGGTGAGCCAAGCCGGGTGGTCGGGGTGGATGTCGAGCCGGGCGACGGAATCCGGCGTCATGCACGCCAGTTCCGATGCGGTGTAGAAATGGTCACTCTTCGGATCAAAAAGGTAGGCGGATTCCTTCTCCGCCTGCCTGCGACCGATCGGTCGGGAGAGATCCTCCGGTTTCATCCGGGGGGTGGCGTGACCGAATGCCTGGCCCAGATAGATCGATTGAAACATCCGCCACGGATCGACCTCGATCTTGTCGATCGGGTATTCGACCGAATCGAGCATGCGATCGACCCGGGTGTTGAGGGAAAAGACGTCCGCGTCGCTCAAACCGCCGGCCCCCGTGCTTTCCAGGAGGCGTTCGGCGTATTCGAGCACCTCGAGCGCGTCTTCCATGTCATCCCGATCACCGTCGTCTTCGGTCTCGGTGATCTTTGCGTGGTGCCAGGCGATCAGCCTGCGGGTATGGGCCAGTTGCCGCTCGAAGGTCTCTCGGGATCGCAGTTCGTCGAGACTCTCCGTGGCGGGGCGGCGAGGCATATCGTCCCCTTTCTCCGGATGGTCCGACGAGATCCCGATTCCGGAGAAAAGGGAGAGCGAGAGGATGAGACAAGAGGTCGATTTCACCGGAGGAAAGACGTTGGCCATGGGGCGGCATTACATCCGGCCAGAGTTCCTCAGAACGAAGTCTCAAGCTTTTTGAGCGGTCGCACCGTGATCGATTTCAATCGCCAGCGTCCCGCTTGCTCGACTCCGAGATGCGGGAGTGCCGTCAGCGTGAGAGCCTTGCCTGCGGGCAGCACGCCGAGATCGCTCAGCAAACCGCTCTGATCCTTCGCGTCGATATCTCCATCGAGACAGTAAATCGGAATTGAGGGAAGCGTGCCGACACCGTAAGCCCCGCCACAAATGCCGTTGCCCGCGACGAGACCGACCGATTCGATGATCACATCTCGATCGAAGCGAATGTCCAGGGTGTCGTTTCCATCCACTTGAAGGATCTTTCCGCCATCGATGCCGAGGCCGTTAGGGTTCTCGTGAAACTTGGTCAGGGGAAGGCAACCGACGGCGGAAATCCGAAGCGTCAGGTCTTCTTCGGGCGTTGAGAATTCCGCGGGCACGACCTGGTCATGAAAGGGAGGGTGATAGTCGCGATCGGACCTGGGAAGCCATTTGTCATCTCCCCAACGGAAGGTGATCGGAGGCAATGCCCTGTCGGTGACCAGCCGGTGTCCGCCGGCATTGCGAAGTTCTTCCGCCAGGGCGACGAGGTGCTCGACCAAGGGCTTCAGCGGGGTTTCTTCGAGGCGATTCGTTTCCTCATAACGATCATTGGCGAGATCGTAGAGTGCGAAGGGATGCGCGCTACCCAATCGAATAAGACGAGCATCGAAAAAGATTTTCCATTGCCCCTCGAATACCTTGTCGCCGACTTGCGGATTGTTCACCCGCATGGCCGCCACGGCCGGATCCTCTTTGGATTCCTTGTGAAAGTGAAAAAAGAGAGGGCGTCCGCTATCGATGTAGTATTCTCCACTTCCGGAACTGAGTTCTTCGATTTCTTCCGTCTGCCAGGCGCTGAGAACGTTGACGCTATCTTCTGCGCCCTTCCCGTCAGGATATGGCATGTGGATGAGAGCGGAGAAGGTGGCGAATAGATCCGAAAGGGCGATGAGTTTTCCGCTGCTTGCGCCGGGCGAATTGGAATCTCCATCTCCGATTCTCCCCGCGCCCCACGATACGATGAACGGCACGCGGTGGCCACCCTCGAAGCACGAACCCTTGTGGCTGCGGAACGGGCCGGTGGCGACGTCGCTGTCGATCTCGGCACCGTTGTCGCTGGTGAAAATGACCAGCGTGGTTTCGATCAATTTCTTTCCGGGATGCCGGGGATCGTCGTTCGCTTCGAGATAATCGAGCAACCGGCCGACAGCGACATCGTTCTCGTAGATGAAGTCGTGGCGGTCGTCCATGGGCTGACCCGATTTGGTTCGGGACGCGCCCCTTACTGGAATGCCGCCAATCTCGTCAGTTGGTGTGTAGGGGCTGTGATTCGAATTCGATGGGTAGTAGAGAAAAAACGGTTTCTTCTCGTTTCCGCCTCCGGCGAGATGGGTGTCGAGGTATTCGATGGCATGATCGGAATGACGGCTGCCCAGCTTGCTGAGCACGTAGGCATTCGGTCCCTCCTTGACCAGTTCCTTCCCGTTTCCGGTGGCGCCGACGATCTGGCGACCGTGAATATGACCGGGACCGACTTCCTGATTGGGACCGGATTTCTTTTTCTTCTTTCCTCCCGATTCGCCCGCGTCCGGTCCCGAGGTGCCATGAGAGCGCGAGGTGAAGCGGGCGTATTCAAAGCCGTGATCGAGCGGCCCATCGAAGAGGGGCTTGGTCAGGTCGGCGTCCTCCCAGCCGGCAGCGGGCCTGCCGTCCGATTGCGTGTAGCGCAGACCCACGTGCCATTTGCCGACCATGGCGGTGCCGTATCCCGCATCGCGAAAAAGCGTCGCCAGGGTGGGGCGGTCGCGTTCGATGAGGGGATCGCCCTGGGCTCCAAAGAGCACCCAGTGTTTCATGCGCCCACGCCAGGCATAGCGCCCGGTGAGCAGCGCATACCGAGTCGTGGTGCAGCGCGAGGCTGGCGTGTGGGCGTCGGTGAATCGGACGCCCATGCGAGCCAATCGCTCCAAATTTGGCGTGGCGAGTTGGACTTCGTCGGCGTTGCCGGTGAAATCCTGATAGGCACTGGTATCGCCCATTCCCATGTCATCGGCCATGAACAGGATGACGTTGGGGTGAATAATGGGTTCAGCCCATGAAGCGATCAGCGAGATGCTGAAAGTGAGAAAAAGCAGGGCGGGTGTTTTCATGAAAAAATTTTTGGCTGAGGTAACAGGGTATGGTCGACGACTCAACCCTGTTGGGTGACAGCGCCGGAGCGGCGATTTGCCATCGCCTGCACCAGCTTGCCGGGCGATTGTAAATCGCCCCTCCGAAAATGCATCGCGTTCATGGTGAGTGCCACTCGCCCGCCCGCCGGGCGTCGCGGCTCATTTCCTCCTGGAACATCACCGCCATGCCGCGGAGTTTTCGTAACACCTCGCCGTTGCGGACGGGCTTGGCTTCACCGGGATCGGCTTCGAGGTCGTAAAGGGCGAGGGAGGGATTCAGGAACAGTTTCCATTTTCCGGACCGAACCGCGGCGAGGGCACCCTGGCTGCCGTGAATGAAGAAGGCGTCTCGGTATTCATCGCGGGTGAACAGCGGCGACCATTCGAGCGGCGGTTCCCATCGGCGCCGGTCGGCAACGGCTTCGTTGAGGCCGATGTCTTCGATGCCTTTCAAACTCGAACTCAAGTCTCGGCCATCGATGACCGGATGTTTGGCCGGTATTTCGATCCCGGCCAGCGAGGCGAGGGTGGGATACCAGTCGAGGGCGCTGACGACTTTCGAATTCGTTTTTCCTTTCGCGATGCCAAGGCCGGGTCCCCAGGCGATCGCCGGAACGCGAATGCCGCATTCCCAGGTGGTCAGCTTGTGCCCCTGCATCGGCTGAGAGGGATTCCGCCCCGGACCGCGCCCGTTGTCGGAGGCGTAGATAACGACGGTATTGTCGGAGATCCCTTCCTCTTCGAGGGTGTCCATCAATCGACCCACGTGGAAGTCGAGTTCCTGGATGGCGTCGCCGTATTCGCCCCAATCCGAGCTGCCCTGGAAGTCTGGACTCACCCCGAGCGGGTTGTGGAGCATGGTGTGGGGGAGGTAGAGAAAGAAGGGCGCGTCCCTCTTGGACCGGATGTAGCTGATTGCCTCGTCAGTGTACCGCCTGGTCAGTTCGGCGGGATCGACATTCGGCTGGGCGATTTCCCCGTTGCGCCAGAAACCGGGACCGTCTTTCCCCTCGAAGTAGATGACTTCGACCGGGTCGAGGTTGTGAAGCAGGCCGAAATACTCGTCGAAGCCCTGGGCATTGGGGAGAAAGGGGGGCTTGTCGCCGAGATGCCATTTCCCGATGCAGGCGGTGGCATAGCCGTTTTCCCGAAACAGTTCCGCGAGCGTCACTTCGTCCGGATGAATGCCGCGATTCGAGTCGGCGCGTTGCACCCAGGTTTCCATTCCCACCCGGCGAGGGTAGCATCCGGTGAGAAGACCCGCCCGCGAAGGACTGCAGATCGGCGCGGCGGCGTAGTAGTCGGTGAAGCGAATGCCCTCTTCGGCGAGACGGTCGATTCGTGGCGTTTTCACCTCGGTCGCCCCGTAGCACCCCAGGTCGTAGTAACCCTGGTCATCGACGAAGAGGATGATGACATTGGGCCGATCGCCAAGCGCCGACAGGCTGTTGCAACCGAGGAAGAACGCGAGAGAGAGGAATCGGACGAGTCGTTGCATGGCTGGATAATTACTCCGCGAGGAGGCGGGATTGCCCGGAAAATCTTGCGATCAGGACCGGTCAATTCGGGGTGTCGGTCTCCTTTGAGGCAATCATGAGGGTTTTCTGGCCACGACGATGGCCACCGGAAGCGTCCAGATTTCACGGTGGTCGGCATGAATGATCTCCAGTCCCTCGGCGGAGAGGGCTTTCTCCGCATCGATGGGATGACAATCGACGATGTGGGGAAAGTGGCGGTGCATCCAGACGTAGACTTTCTCGAGTGGCGTGTCTTCCTTCTCTCCGCGGGGCTTGGCCATGGCGACGATTCCGCATTGTCCGCCGGGTTTGAGGACGCGACCTATTTCGCGGACCATTTCCTTGAGTTCGTCATCGGGAAACAGCTCCAGGGTGAAGGACAGAAATACGGCGTCGAAGCTACCGTCGCCAAAATTGAGCGGAGGAGCCGCGCTGACCTGGAGGTCGACCTGGTCTGAGACGCCCTCGTCTGCGACGAGTTTCGAGGCGACCTTCCTCATGCCTTCGGAAACATCAACGCCGGTGACTTTTCCCGTTTCGCCGACCGCCTTTGCCAGCCGGATCAGGGCGTGACCCGTGCCGTAACCTATTTCGAGCACAGACTCACCGTTGGAGACGTTCAGCGCATCGAGCCCCAGTTCGGTGACCTCGCGTTCACTGGCGTGGGCGATCGCGTCATACGAGGACGCGATGCGATCGTAGAATTCGGCGTTGGGATGAAAGCTCACGGCTTGGGGGAGACAAAGGGTTTTACTTTTTCCCGGGATTCTTGGAGACAGCTTTCAACGCCTCTTCGTCAACCTCGCCACTGAGATAACCGAGATCGACCAGGAAGGCGTCCATCTTGCGAATCGTGTCGAAGAAAACCTCCGTCCCGCCTTTGCCCTCGTTGAAGAAACCGTGGGGCTTGCCCTCGTAAAGATGGAGCTCCGTTTTGACGCCGGCGGCTTTCAGGTCGTCGCGAAACTTCTCCCCGGTGGCGACAGGAACCAGCGAGTCCTTGGTGCCGAGAAAGACGATGGTGGGTGGATCGTCCTTGCTGATGTTGTGCGCGGGCGAAATGGCGGGAAACCATTCCTTGGCGCGGTCGTGTCCGTAGCCCTTGGGGCCGTTGTCGTAGACGGGATTGAACAACACCAGCGCGTCAGCCTTCGAAGAGACTTCGGGATGCTCGTCCGCGGGATCGTCGAGCCCGTCGCAGATCCCGGTGGTGGCGGCGACGTGCCCGCCCGCGGATCCACCGCCGGCCGCGATCCGATCGGGATCGATACCGAGTCGCTTGGCGTTGGCACGCACCCAGCGGATCGCCGATTTCCCGTCGGCCACGCACTCGCGAGGGGTCGTGTCCTGCCGGCTCTTCACCCGGTAGTCCGCGCAGATGGCGACCATGCCGCGCTCGGCGAGGTAGCGGGAATGCTGTTCGAACTGGGTGACGGCGCCGCCGTTCCAGCCGCCGCCAAAGAAGAAGACGATGGCGGGTCGCTGGTCCTTCGACGGGTCGTGACCTTCCGGTTCGAAGATGTAGAGGTAGAGATCGTCTCCGGAAGCCTGCTTGTAGACTTCGGCGCGAGCACCGGGCAGGTCGAGCTTCTCGGTTTCTGCCGAAACAGAAAAAGCGATCAGATTCGCCAATGCGACAAGGCTGAGCACGGCGGTGGGGGACAGGAGTTTCATGATGCGGACCATAGCGGAGGTGGCGGCGCCGGGCCAAGCCGGAATTCGTTTTGATTCCCCTTGGTCTCTGCGCTAACTAGACGCACCTATGGCAAACATCCCCGGCGAAATTTTTCTTATCGTTCCCCAGGAATCCCACGACGCTCTCGTTCAGGCGGCCTACGAGCATCGTGGCTACGGCGCTGAAGAGGCGGCGGCGGCCACGAAGATGTGTTCGGCGGCTTCCCGGCACGGAATTCGCACTCACAACGCGCTGAAGGCGTTGCACTTGGACGAACTGTTCGGTTCCGGCAGTGGTGGCTGCGTGCCCGGCGCTGAGATCGAGGTGGTGGAGTCGAAATTCAAGGCCACCCAGGCGTGGAACGGAAATCGCAAGCTGGGGCAGGCGGTTGCGGTCGAGGCGATGGAGACCTGCATCAAGCTCGCCGACGAATACGGCAGCGGCACGGTCTCGGTGGACAATGCCTTTCACTATCTCTGGGGCGGCGGTTACGTGATGGACGCGGCCAAGCGCGGCTACATCGCTTACACGAATTGTACGTCGACGCTCGCCGAGGTGGTCCCTTTCGGTGGCAAGTTTCCCACCCTTGGAACGAATCCGCACAGCTGGGGATTTCCCACCACCGACGCGGTCGGCTACCCGGTGGTGATCGACTGGGCGACCTCGACCATTGCCATGGGACGCGTCGAGCAGTTCAAGCGCGAGAACAAGGAATTGCCTCCCGGCTGCGGGGTCGATGCCGACGGCAATCCGACGACTGATCCATTCAAGATCAAATCGCTCCTGCCTTTCGGTGCGCACAAGGGTTACGGCCTGGCATTGCTCAACGAACTTTACGGCGCCGCCATCGGTGGTTCGATGCCGACCCTCCGCGGCCACGCCACGGAGGCGAAGGCCGCCGGTGAAAAATCGACCTCGGCCTTTTACTTCCAGGTGGTTCATCCGGAGGCCCTTTCCGGCGGCAACTTTTCCCAGGGTCGCAGCCAGGCCGAGAACATCACCGCCGTGATGAAAGACATTCTCGGCCACGGCAACGAGGACTGCATGCTCCCCGGCACCATCGAAGCGACCAATGCTGCCAAGTGTGAAAAAGCCGGAGGCCTCCTTTTCAGCGCCGCCGAAATCAAGGCCTTCGCCGAAGTGGCCGAGGAATGTGGTCAGGATGCCTCCGCCTGGACGCCTGAAACTTTTCCGGTTTTCGAAAGCTGAGATGCGAAGAACCCATTCGATCGCCCAGCCAGAAATTCGTGTTCATTCGGTTCATTCGTGAAAATTCGTGTTAAAGAATTCGAGAGAAAACGAATGGTCACGAATGATTCAAACGGTGGGAAATCATCCGGCCCGAGAATCTGAAAACTGAATTCTGAAAGACTGAAAACTCCTTTCAACCCATGAGCTATCTCGACGACCTCTTTTCACTCGAAGGAAAAACCGCCGTGGTCATCGGCGGAACCGGCGTTCTCTGCGGTGAAATGGCCCAGGGATTGGCCCAGGCCGGCGCGGAAGTCGTCATCGTCGGTCGCAGCGAGGAAAAGGCCGAGGAACGACTCAACAGGGTCAGGTCCGCGGGTGGACAGGGTTACTTCGTCGCCGCTGATGTGGCATCGCGCGAGTCATTGGAGTCGCTCTTGGCCACCGTAATGGAGCGCTCCGGCAAGGTCGACATCCTCGTCAACGGTGCTGGCATCAATTCGCCGACACCTTTTCTCGAGATCCCCGATGACGAGTTCGCCCACATTCTCGACGTGAACCTCGGGGCCATCGTTCGTTCCTGCCAGATTTTCGGCAAGCAAATGCTGGCCCAGGAAAGTGGCGGATCGATCATCAATCTCGGTTCCATTTCCGGACTCGGCCCGCTGAGTCGGGTTTTCACCTACTCCGCCAGCAAGGCGGCGGTCCACAATCTCAGCAAGAACCTCGCCCGCGAGTGGGCGGCTCAGGGCGTGCGGGTCAACACGCTGGTTCCGGGATTTTTCCCCGCCGAACAGAATCGCAAGGTCCTCACCGAAGATCGCGTCGCGTCCATCATGGGCCACACGCCCGCCAAGCGCTTCGGCGACGCCCACGAACTCATCGGCGCCACGCTATTGCTCGCGTCCGACAAGGCCGGGTCGTTTGTCACCGGCATCGAGATGATCGTCGACGGCGGTTTCTCGGCGATGTCGATTTGAGTAATGAGTAGATAGCGGTACAGGGGCACAGTCGCGCTCTTGCCAGCGGCAGGGAACTTTGCTGAAATCTGTGTCGCTGTGTCACTCATCACTGTGCTGCTACCCGCATGACCATCGACTCCCATCACCATTTCTGGAACTATTCGGCCGAGGAATACGGCTGGATCGGGGAGGGGATGGACGTGTTGAAAAGGGACCACGGTCCGGCGGATCTGAAGCCGCTGATCGATGAGGCGGGGATCGATGGCGTGGTTTCGGTGCAGGCTCGCACTTCGCTGGAGGAGAATGACGCCTTGTTGGGACATGCCGAGGCCAATGAATGGATTCGCGGCGTGGTTGGGTGGGTGGATCTGACCCAGGAAAGCGTGGGAGAGGCGCTGGGGAAATACGCGGGTCGCGAGAAATTCGTCGGCGTTCGTGAGGTGCTGCAGGGAATGGACGACGACGCCTACTGTCTGCGCGACGATTTCAATCGCGGCGTCTCCCAGTTGCACGACTTCGGGCTCGTCTACGATGTCCTGATTTTTCATCGGCACCTGCCGAATGCCATCAAGTTTGTCGACCGTCATCCCTCGCAGGTTTTCGTGCTCGATCATGTCGCCAAGCCGGCGATCGACACCTCCCGACCCCTCGAGTCGTGGACGACGAACATGAAATCGCTGGGCGAGCGCGAGCACGTTTTCTGCAAGCTCTCCGGCCTGGTGACCGAGGTCGCGGAGGGCATTGAGTGGACCCCGGAGTTCTTGCGACCGTATTTCGAGGTGGCCCTGGATGCGTTCGGACCAGATCGCCTCATGTTCGGCAGCGACTGGCCCGTCTGTCGCCTGAAAACCGATTACCTGCGCTGGAAACGGACCGTGGACGGCTTTGTCGCGACTTTGAGCGATAGCGAGCGCGCCGCGATTCTGGGCGGCAACGCCATTCGCGCCTACGGACTGGGCTGATCCAAGCGCGGATAATTCAAAAAGCACGCCCGTAGGGATTCGAACCCCAAACCTTCTGATCCGTAGTCAGACGCTCTATCCAGTTGAGCTACGGGCGCTTTTCGAAGCCGGCACGAAAGGACCGGCGAGCGGAGGGCTAATGTGCGCGAATCACGGTTTCCCGCAAGCCGTTTTTCATTCCCACTTCAGACGAATCCACACAAGCGCCGCCGCAACAGATCCAACGCCGCGCGGGTGGTGCGTTGCTTGAAGGAAATGCGGTCGCTGGTGAAGCATTCGTGACGAACCACGGTCTCGCCGCCCCGGCTGGTGACAGCGATGTAGACGGTGCCGACGGGTTTTGCCTCGCTCCCTCCGGTGGGGCCGGCGATGCCGGTGACGGCGATGGCGTGATCGGCATGGCTGTTTTCCAGGCAACCCTCCACCATGGCGCGGGCGACGGGTTCGCTGACGGCGCCGTATTCGGCGAGCATCGCCTCGGGCACGCCGAGCAGGTCCGTCTTGGCTTGGTTGGCGTAGGTGATGAAGCCGCGATGAAAGACGGCCGAAGAGCCGGAGACATCAGTCAGCGTGCTGGCGATCAGGCCACCGGTGCAACTCTCGGCAGTCGCGATGGTCTGGCCAGCCTCGGTGAGTCGTTCGATCAGGACCTGTTCGATCGGTGTTTCGGATTCGGTGACGATGTCCTCGGAAAACTCTTCGCGAAGAACCTCGGAGGCGGTTTCGATGGCGGTTTCGGTTCCGATCAATCGCACGTCGACCTCGCCGAGGCGGCAGCAGTAGCCGTATTCGAGGTTCTCGACGTCCTGGATCCGCGGTTCGATGACCTCGGCGATGTTCGATTCTCCGACGCCGTAGATCTTGAAATTTCGCCACGGGAGGATCGGTGCGGCACTGAGTTTGCGCAGGCGCGGAATCACCTGGTCGCGGAACATGGGGCGCAGTTCCCGTGGCGGACCGGGCATCAGGAAAAGATGCGGGCTTTTTCCTTCGATCGCGGGAACAAACAATCCCGGAGCGGTGCCGTTGGGATTGTGAAGGACTTCGGCACCTTCGGGAACCATCGCCTGACGCTCGTTCCACGAGTTTGGCTCGCGCCCGCGCTTGAGAAAAAACTGCCGGATAAACTCCCAGACGGCGTCGTCCTTGTGCAGCGCGAGGCCGAGCAATCCGGCGACCGTCTCGCGGGTGATGTCGTCGCTGGTGGGACCGAGACCGCCGGTGACGAGGATCACTTCGCAGCGGGGAAACGCCTCTTCCAACGCCCGGTGGATGTCCTCTCCGTCGGGAATGGTGGTCTGGCGCGTGATGCGCAGGCCGAGCTTGAAGAGTTCGTCGCCAAAGAAGGCGGCGTGGGTGTTGATCACTTTGCCGAGCAGTAGCTCGGTGCCGGTATTGATGACCTCGATTCGCATGTTCGCAGCATCGGACTACGCTCCGGCGTTCTTGCCGGATTCCCGGCCAGCCGGCTCGGGGAGAAAATCGAGCGACACGCGCGGCGCGTCTTTCCACAGATCCTCGATGCCATAGTGGGACCGCTTGTCGCGGTGGAAGATGTGGACGATGACGTTCACGAAATCGATCACCAACCATTGGCTCTCCGGATCGCCTTCGACCGAGCGCGGTTTCTCGTCCAGTTCTTCGGCCACTTTTTGGGACACGTCTCGACGGATCGCCTTCAGGTGGGGAGTCGAGGTGCCCGTGCAGATCACGAAGTAGTCAGTGATCGACGACAGGCCGCGAAGATCGAGAATGAGAATGTCTTCCGCTTGCAGGTCATCGGCGTAGCGGGCGCAGGCTTTGGCGATTTCGAGAGCTTCTGCCACGATGGTTTTCGGGGATGGATTTCTGGTGAGTCTTGAGATTCCGGCGATTGTCCGGGCGAATTGGGCTGTCCAGTGTAAACCAATTCACTTCCGAGGCGAGAGTTTTCCGAGAATTGCCGGAACGGAAAAAATCGTCCGATTTCCGTGACTTTGAGCGCGCGGGGGGTGTCTTAAAATTCGAAGCTCCGGGCACATTCGCTCGGGGCTCCTCATCCAAGCGGTTCCTCCTGACAACGAGAAAAACCCGTCCCGCGTTCGCGCGGGGCGGGTTTCTTGTTTTTCGTTTTCCGGGGTTTGGTGTTCTATTGCCGCTTCAAATCCTCATGAGAGCGCTGTTCCTCACTCCCGCCTGCCTGTTCGCCGTCGTCCTTTCCGCTCCCGGCGATGAATATTCCGATCCGAAGCCGCCGGAGGTTTTCGAAGTGCCGGCGAGCGCGACTGTTCCGGAGGCGAAGGAGTGGGATCGGGTGACCTATCACGCGCCACCCAAGCCATTGCCGGAAGGCGCGGTGACGGAAGATTGGCCGCGATTCCTGGGACCGAACGACAACGCCATCTCGGGGGAAACCAGGCTGCTCGATGGCTTACCCGAAGGAGGACCGAAAAAGGTGTGGGAACTGGAAAAGGGCACCGGCTACACCTCGCCGGTGATCGCGGACGGACGACTGGTGCTTTTCGATCGCCTCGGTGACGAGGAACGCGTGGATTGCCTGGATCCCGAGACGGGAAAGCGTTTCTGGGAGTTCGCCTATCCGGTCGAGTACCGGGATCGCTACGGTTTCCACAATGGACCGCGCGCCAGTGCGGTGATCAATGCCGGCAAAGTGTACACGCTCGGCGTGACCAGCGTGTTGACCTGTCTGGATCTGAAAACGGGCACGAAACTCTGGCAGCGTGACCTGGATGCGGAATTCGACATCGCTCCCTACTTCTTCGGTCATGGCAGTTGCCCGCTGGTCTACGACGGAAAGGTGATCGTCAACCTGGGTGGCGCCGACCAGCTTTCGGTGGCCGCTTTCGATCAGAATACCGGAAAAATGCTCTGGGGCACGCGACACGAGTGGCGCTCCAGCTACGCATCTCCCGTGGTGAAGACGCTACGGGGCAAGCCGCGACTGCTGGTGTTCGCCGGCGGTGATACCAAGCCTCCGATCGGTGGATTGCTGTGCATCGATCCCGATACCGGCGAACTCTTCGATGCCTATCCGTGGCGCGCCGACAAGTATGAGTCGGTGAACGGTTCCACCCCGGTGGCGGTGGGAGACGACCGCGTCTACATCTCCGATTGTTATGTGAAGGGCGGCGTTTTGCTCGAACTGACGGAGGATCTCAAGTGGAAAGAAGTCTGGAAGGCGCCGGATTTCGGCATTCACTGGAACACACCGCTGGTGAAAGACGGCTGCCTCTATGCCTTTCGCGGCCGCAACGAACCGGACGCGTGGCTGGCCTGCTACGACGTCAAGACCGGTCAGGAAATGTGGCGTGAAGATCCCGAGTGGGAATTCGAGATGTCGGGCGGGCGCGGTTACAAACTGCGTTTTTTCCGCGGCAGCATCCTGCAGGCGGATGGCCGGAGTTGGGCGCTGAGCGAACTGGGCACGTTGGCCATGCTCGATCTCTCGCCGCAGGGCGTGGAGATCAAGGACCGCACCCAGCTTTTCCTGGCTCAGTCCACCTGGTCGCTACCGGTCGTCTATCACGGGCTGCTCTACATCGCCCAACACGAGCCGAACATGCTCGACAACACGCCGCCGCGAATCATCTGTTACGATTTCAGGGCGGAGAAATAGCTATTTGGACGGCGGACCTCCGTGTCCGCCCAATTCGATTCCTGCATTCATGGGGAATCTTCACCGATTGCGGGATCATTCCCAGACAGGTTGGATTCTGGGACGGACACGGAGGTTCGACGTCCGTTTTTATTGGCGGGTCAGTTCCAGATCGTCAATCCAGACCTCGGTCTCCGTCTCGGCCTGGCTGATGAAACCAAGCCAGTCGAGCTTGTGCCAGTCGTCGTGGGCGCATTTCAGATTCTCGAAGCGTTTCGGCTCCGATCCGGGGAGGGTAACCGACAGCGTCCAAGCCCCGGCCGCTTCGCCGAGCGGAGCTGCAATCTCCAGATCGATCCACTCGTTCTCCGGAAGGGCGAGCAACTCTTTCCCGTTGGCTTTCAGCTTGCCTTTCTCAATCCAGATGGTCGGGCCGACTCGATAGGGGTTGGAATCATCCCGCCACTCGTGCTGAAAGATCGCTCCCGGACCGAGCTTGATCGAAAAGGCGCAGCGCGTGACGCCGTCGGGATGCTCCGGCGAGATCACCAGCATGGGAAAGTAGCGCTTCGTTTGTTTCGGAGAATCCGTGAACCGCAGGGCGCGAGAACCCGATTTCGCGGAAGGCGTTTCCACCACCTGGATGCCACCGCTTTCCGGGTCCTGGCTGATCGAAGTGGCCACCGGCAGTTCTCCCGCCTCGAAGTCTTCAAAGAGGGTCAGCAACGGGGTCGCCGGCGGATCCTTCATCGCGGGCAGCTTCATGGCCTTTGCTTTGGATACCCATGTCGGATCGCCGTAAACGCCGGCTTTCCCGTAGTCGAAAACCTTGAACCCGGTTTTCCCGATCGGTGAATTCTCGCGAAAATGAAAATCGCCGCTCCCGGCATCGACGAACAACGGATCGGCCACGATCGATCCCCCGTCCTTCCCGTCGGCCTGCCATTGCTCGAAGGTCTTCCCGCCGAAATCGATCGGCTCGCCGTCGGTTCGCCAGTAGATGTTGTGATCGAGCTTCACCTGGTCATCGTCCCAGTGGCCGTGAAACAATTCGCCGGTTTCCCAGATGACCACGTTGCGTGAGAAAGTGAAGGACAGGTGATCCTCGACGCGGCTTCGCTTCAGTTGGTATTCGCGGGAGAAGGCGAAGAGGTTGTTCCGGATCACGTTCTCCTTTCCATAGTGCTGGTGGTAGCCGCCGGATTTGGTGTGGTGGACGAGGTTGTTTTCCATCACGATGTCGGAACTGCCTTCGTCATTGTAGAGGCCCCAGCCGCCGTAGCTCCACGAGAGCACGTCATGGATCACGTTGTGACTGACCGTGGTTCCCGGCGAAGGCCCCAGCGTGTAGACCCCGCCCATGTCGCTGAGCCAGCCCCAGCCGAGGTGATGAATGTGGTTGTACTCGATCCGGTTTCGCGCCGCGAGACTGTCGGAGTAGCCCCAACGCCATCCGACCGAGATGCCGCTGTAGTAGAGATCGGCGATTTCGTTGTGGGTCACCTGGTTGTCTCCGGCCTGTCCGATCCAGACCCCGACCGCGCAGGGAAAGGTTCGGCCACCGTGACGGATGAAATTGTTGTCCACGATGAGGTGACTGGTGCGCTCCAGTTCGTTGGAAGCGATGCCGGTTTCGCCGATGCGGACGCCGCCGGCGCCGAGATCGTGGATGTCGCAATGCGAGACGCGGCAGTCCCGGCAGCCCTTGCGAAACCAGAGGCCGTAGGTGCCGACGTGACCGATCTCGCAGTTTTCGAAAACGATCTGCCGGGCGCCGTCGACCTGGATGGCGGCTTCGATCGAGGCGGCGGCCTGCATGGGTTCGAATCCCGAGGGCGGCGTCCGCCAGCCGGTGTGGCGAAAGGCGAGGCCGCGAAAGGTCAGGTGTTCCACAAATTTGCCCGCTCCCGGATCGCCTGCCAGAACGAGCAGTTTCTCTGCCACGGGTGCGATGGCTTCGGTCTTTTCCACCGTCTCTCCCGGTCGCGGGCGGTAGAAAACCGTTCCCTTGTCATCGAGGAACCACTCGCCCGGTTGGTCGAGCGCGGCGCGGTAGTTTTCCAGCACGTAGGCCGTGTTCCGCGTCAAGGGGTTCCACTTCTTCATATCGCGCCCGGAGGTGAGCAGTTTGCCCGTCTTCACCTCAACGCCGTCGAGGAATTTCCGGGTGTTGTCCCACTTGTGAAAGAAAAGCGCCTGCGCCTGCGAGCGTTCCGCATCACTGATTCCGGCCAGGGACGACAAGTCGGCGGGATCGGCATACAAAGTCTGTCGGGCGATGCGTTTTGGATTCGGTCCTTCGGTCCGGCCGATCGTTTCCCGGCCGTTGCGCAGGTAGAAAAAGAATTCGTCCGGTTCGCGGGCGCGGATGGCGCGTTCGCCATTGACCCAGAGTTGTTCGAATTTCCATTCCGCATCGACTTGCGTCGTCCAGAAGCCGTCGGTGCCGGCCTTGAATTTCGGGAGCGACCGACCGCCTGAGACGACCGGTTGGGCTCCCTTCGCTGCTTCGTAAACGATCGGGCGGTCAACGGTTCCGGAGTCCTCGGGCGCGAAGGCAATGGCTTCGCTGATCGGGTAGACCCCATCGGCGATCACCACCCGGACGGGTTCCTTCGGATCCCGTTTCCTGATCTCATCCCGGGCCTCGGTGATCGAGTGGATGGGACCGGCGGGAGAAACTTCCAGAACGATCTCGGCAGTCGCCACGTTGACGAATCCGGCGGCGCCCAGAAGAAACGCCAATCCTTCCCGCACCCGACGGTCCTTGGCGGACGAGCGCAGTCGGATCATTTCAGCGGCGGCGAAAACTGGACTTCCGTGCTGACCATGGCGTCGCGTTCGTCGGTGACGGAGAGATACCAGGTGTTGGCTTCCGCCGGAGGTGCGGGGGCGACGACGGAGTCTGCCTCGATCCTGGCCGGTACTTTTTGCCATTCGCGATCTGAGCGCAGACCGGTTTCGGTCGTGTAATAGAGCGTGGCCTCTTTGAGAGGGAACGGATGTTCGACCTTCACGCGAACGTTTCCGTCGTCATCGATCTTTGGTTCACCGGGGTGGGGGAGTGGCTTTCCGCCCCGGCAGTGGGCGTCGATGAAAATCCCGATTTCTTTCGGCGCCCATCCAGGAAAATGTCCGTGTCGCATGCGAAATTCGATCCGCATCTGTTTTTCCGCCGGCACCAGTTGGAAACACTTCTCGTAGCTGTCCAGCGGGTAATGGATGTCGTGGCTTCCGTTGACGAACAGGATGGGAACCTGGCATTTCGCGAGGTGACTGGAGGGATCGTAGCGGCGAATCCATTCGCTGCGGAGATCGGGCTCGAGAGCGTCAATCGACTTCTTCTGCACCGACTCGCCTTCAAAGAGAAAACCGCAGCCGTAAACCGGAACCGCCGCCTTGAACCGTGAATCCACCGAGGCTACCAGGCAGGTCGTGTAGCCGCCCCAACTGATCCCGGTCACGGCGGTGCGATCCGGATCGACCTCGGGAAACGAGCGGAGCAGCGAGTGCGCGCGAATCGCGCTGGCCACCGCGAATCTCGGCCAGTCATCGGAGACATCACCGCCGATGGATTGAAACTTTTCCTCGTGACCCTGGTCCGGCCCCGCGTTCTCGAGCGGAATCCGCGCGTCGCGATCGTTGCCGCGATCGGGCAGTTTCAGGTCGCCCTTTTCGTCGAATTCGGGGGCCGGAGGGCGATGACCGGAGAGATCCATCGCGATGGCCGCATAGCCGCGTTTTGCCCAGAGTTGAACCCACTCGGCAAAGGCGGTGCCGCCGCCGCCGTGAATCAGGACCACACCGGGATACTTCTCTCCGGCCTCTCCTTCGTGTTTGCGATCGATGGTGGCCGGACTGGCATAGAAGGCGAAGACCTCCGTCGGATGCCCCTGGTAAGGCTCGCTCTGATAAAGGAGCGAGCGAATCGGTGACTGGTCGTCGAGCCAACGGAATTCGGGGGCTTTTTCGAGCCCCTCAAGATCCCAGATCGGAGAGTCGCCGGCGGCAATCGAGTCAGCGACCGAACCGAGTAGAATCGGCGCGATCAGCGCGACAAGTAGCGGGGAAAGAGAATGGGTTGGCATACTTTGATGGGGCGATTCGGCGCCATCATCGCATCTTCCGAAACGCGCGCAACCGACGCGATCTCTCCGTGGTGGGACTCGAAAACCTCAGCGTTTCAATTTCTTCGGAGGCGCCGAGGGCACGGAGGTATCCTCTTCCACGGGGGTGATCAGGACGGGACGACCGCGCCCATGTTCCTTTTCGCCAAAGATCCCGCGGCCGATCCGGCCGAGAAATCCACGTTTCTCGATGCGTTCGGCCTGCTCCTGTTCATCGGCCTCATACTGCATCGTGGGCACCCCGGGTTCGGGAAAGGCGCGAGCGGCGTCTTCGCCGATGTGGGAACGCACGTCTTCATCATAGCTGGCGGTGAAGGCATCTTCGTCTTCCCGCACCACGATGGGTTGGAGGAAAATCATCAGCTCCGAGCGCGTTTTCGATTTGGCGGTATTCTTCACCGCGTTGCCGACGAGGGGGATGTTTTTCAGGAAGGGGACCCCGGCGTCGGACTTGTCGTCGGTCTCGGAGATCAGTCCGCCGAGAACGATGGTCGAATGATTCGGGATGGTGACGGTGGTGTTCAGTTCCTGTTTCCCGATGACGGGAATCAGGTTCTGGTCGACCAATTGCTGACCCACCACGCGGTCATTCACTTGGACGATGTCGAGAGTGACCTCGTTGTCCTCGTTGATGGTGGGAAGCACCTCGAGTTTCAACACCACGTCCTTGTAGGCGACCGTGGAACGAACCGAATTCACGTTGGTGGTGTCGCTGAGCGAGCTTTCGGGGTAGGGCACTTCCTGGCCGCTGGTGATCTCCGCCCGCTTGCCGTTCTGGGTGTAAACCACCGGTCGCGACAGCACCTTGAAATTCGTGTTTTGCTGAAGCGCGGTGACGATGACGTCGAGCGACTCTCCGATCTGGCCGTAGACGTTGAGTCCGCTGGCCGGGCCGAAGGGCGTGGTGATGATGTTGTCGCGCAGGTCGGCGATGTTTCCGGCGGCGCCGTTGAGGCCGAGGATGTCGTCGCGGGAATTGATCAGGCTGCTGGCGATGCCGCCATCGGCCGGGTTGTCACCGCTGAACTGGACGAATTTCTGGAGGTAATCGATGCCGAACTCGACGTCGTCACTGAGCGACAGCTCGCCGATCACGGTGGCGAGGTAGACCTGCATCGGCCGGCGATCGAGGCGATCGATGATGTCGAGGACGATCTGCTGGTTTTCGGCCGAACCGATCACGATGATGGCATTGCTCTGGCGATCGGCGATGAGGCGGGTCTTCCCGACGAGCACGGAAATGGGAGCGACTTCGTCGATGGGAAAGGCGATCTGGTCGGGGCGTTCTCCCAGGGTGTCCGTGCTGGTGTTCGTCTGGGTGTTCCGGTTCTGCTGGTTCTGGGTTCGGTTGACTCCCGTCAGGGTGGCCAACTGCGAGGAAGTGACCGGAGTTGGCCGGGTATCGATCTGGCGACCGCCGGGCAACTGGGTCTGCCCGGTGCCGGTATCCTGGAGCACGTCAACGATGACGGGCAGGATGTCGTTCGCCTTCACGTAGTTCAGCGGTCGTTCCATCGGGTCGGGCGTGGACAGCGGTTGGTCGAATTCCTTGATCAAATCGAGCACGTAGGCGAGATCGGTCGGCGCGGCCACCACCATGATGCGGTTGAGGCGATCATCGGGAATCAACTGGGCCGCCGGCATGTCCGCGGTACCGATGCCGGTGTTGGCGTCAGCGTTGTTCACCACGACGGGACCGTTGGAGGTTCGAACGATCTGGGTTTGAGTGGGTTGGCTGCGGGAATTGTTGGAGTTGTTGTTGTCGCCACCGCCCTGGTTGCTCCGCTGGCCCGAAATGGTGCGTCCACTGTCGCTCTGTCGCTGCCGTTCCTCCATCCGCGCGTCCATGGCTGCCTGGATGATCTGGGCGACGATGTTGGCCTCGGCGTATTCGAGTTTCACGAACTCGGTCAGCAGGGGCGCCTCATCAGCCGCGACATCGATGATTTGCTTCAGCTGGATCAATTGCCGGATGATGCTGCTGCTTTCGGTAATCAGCAGGCCGCTGGGAGTCGTCACCGGGGTGATCCGCCCGAATTCATTGAGGACCACGTGATTGCCGAACAACGTTGCCGCCGTCTCCGGCGAGATGTAGTCCAACTTCATGAAATAGCCGATCAGGGTCTCGCCGGCCGGCAGCGTGTCGTCACCGGTGTAAACCACCACGCCCTCGCTGAATGACGCGCTTTGGCCGCCCTGGCGTTGTCCACCGAAAAGCACCTTCACGCTCTCGGCATCGGGCTCGGCGACAATCACGTAGCCATTCACCAGCAGCGTCGCCTCGATCAGGTGCACCGCTTCGTCGACGCTGACGTCCGAAGGCGTCACCAGGCTCACCTGCGGGCCGTCGAAAACGGTGGTGTCCTTGACGATCGTCTTGTTGATGAGGCGCTCGTAGATATTCAGCAAATCGGACACCGGATTCAGGGGGAACTGCAGGGTGACGCGTCCGCTCGGTCCGCGCACCAGGCCGGTCTGGCTCTCCGCGCCGCCGCCGCCGGTGGGACCAAATCCACCCCGGCCACCGAATCCGCCCGGTCGACGACCCGCGCCATCGCCGGGTTGAGGTGTGGCGGCGCCGTCCGGCGCGTTCGGGGCGGGAGTCGTGGGATTGGCATTCGCGTCCGCGTTCGGCGCCGGATTGGCATTGTCACCATCGGCCGCCGGCGCCGCACTCGTGTCCGCGGCCTTCGCTTCTTCGGCCATCTCCGCCAGGGCGTTCAGCGCGTCGTTGGCATCGCCGTCGGCCGGTGCGGCTGCCGCATCGGGAGCCGGCGCGGGTGCAGGCGCCGCCGCGTCGCCGTTGGCGGCATCGGCGGTCGGGCTCGGGGTTTTGTCGTCGCCGTCTTTGGCGGGCGCGTCTTTCGCGTCACCGGCCGCCTCGGTTGCCGAAGAGGGGGCGTCCGCGGAAGGCGCGCGCTGTCCTTCGGCGGCGGCACGCTGTGACTGGGCGAGCAGGCGAAAGGCGTCGGACTTCGGCGTCAGGGGAGCGGGATCGGGCAAAGCCGGGTTTTCCTCCTGGGCCGAAGAAAACGACGGCATTCCGGTCCAGGCGATCGCGAGGATCGCCGCGCAAACGGCTGGTCCGGAAAAGACTACGATTCGGTTCGCCTCGCCGCGGGGACGAGGCGTGACGCCTGTCTGTGTGTTCATGTGGTGTGTTTCGGGGCGCCGGCTCCGCCAGGGCGGAACGCGGTGCAGAAAAGGCTTAAACGTGTTCGGGAAAACTCACAAGTCCAACGTTGCGATCGCGATACGGGCGGGAGGAATCACTTCGACAGTTCGTCGAGCTTTTTGTGAAACAGTTCCCGCCGTTCATCCCAGTCCATGTCGGGCTTGTCCATCCTCAATTTCATCATGTAATCGAACAGCTTGGCCCGCTTTTTCTCGGGCAGCGCCTCCATCTTTTCCCGGATCTCGGGAGGCGGTCCGCGAAAGCCCCCGCGATCGCCCGATTCGCCGCGGCGTCGGCCTTCGCTGATTTCGCCACCGCCCCCGGATGCCGGCTTGGCTTCGCCCGGTTTCACGGTGAAATCGTTGTAGCGCACCGTCACCACCTCGCCGCCCGCGATGGCGATCTTCGCCGCGACTTTTTCGATGTCCGAGTTGCCCGCCAGTTCCACCATCTTCCACCCTTGCGGATTCGGTTCCGACGACACCACGTAGGTTTCCTTCGTCTCCTTGTTCATCAGGGTCGCGACCTGTTTCCCGTCCATCGTCGCGATGCCGGTCAGGATCAGCAGATCGGAAAGATTGAGTGACCGGGTGAAGGGCGAATTCTCCATCAGCACCTGGAAATGCTCCGCCGATACGGGCTCGGGCAGGCCGGGAATGGTCGTCGCCTCCTGGGCAAAGCCGGCTCCCAGGCAGCAGCCCCACCACGCGACCGCCGCGAATCGGCGAGCACAGACGGTGGGGGAGAAAACGAGGCGCATGAGACGAACAGAGAGGGATTTCGACCGTCCCGCGCCCATGGCACACAACGGCGAAACGTTAAACGCCTCCATTCGGCAAAAGTTGCATTCCCGGACCCCGAACCCGGGATTTTTTTCCAGGGCGTCGCTCGCTGCCATTCAACAGGGTTGGATGGCGGACCTGACAGGGTTGAATCGCCGATTCTGTAGAACGGGTCTCCAGGCCCGTTCAGTGGGGCCAGGGTGAGTCTGGGATTCTCCAAACGGAGGGGCGATTTTCAATCGCCCGCGTAGGCCGTGCAGGCGTTTACAAAACGCCTCTCCGAATTTTAGCGCGGCTCGATTCCCAACAGGCCGGAAACGGCGCCGGTGATCGCGCTGCCGGAGACGAGGTCCTGTTCCTGCAGCAACACGCCGCCGAGGCTGGCGTTGACGCCGTTGGGGCGATCAAGGTAGCGACCGGTGAGCAGGCCGTTGCGGAAATTGAAACGGAGAATGACCCGCTCCGGACCATAGTAGGTGAGGCGGTGGTTCGTCGCCCAGGTGATGGCCCGGTCGATTTCCGTGAGACCGAGCCCGGCGTCCCCCGAGAAATCGGGACCGCTCAGCCGCAGCCAGGCGTTGTGAAAATCGTCGGTCAATCCCTCGATGGCGCGCTCGCCCGGACCCGGGCGTTGGTAGAGGCTGCCGATCACGCCGCGGGTGGTGTCGAATCCGGCGGGATAGACCGTGGCGGGCGGGGCGTCATTTTGTCGAACCCAGCGGACTTCGCCATCGAGATCGCCCAGATCGTCCTGGTGGCGGAACGTCATTTTCCCGGAAAGGAAACCACGGCGTCCGGCGTAGAGCGGGCGGTAGAGCGACCACTCGTCGGCGGTGGACAGGTGGCCGCTTAGCGCGGTGCGGAATCCGTCCGCCAGCACCACAGAGCCGCGGCAGATCCCGGTCGGCGTGACGGTGAGCACGCCGTAGCCGTCGCCGGCAGGTTCGAGATCGGGATCGGCGCCGTCGGGCGAACGAATGATGAGCGTGTAGGCGCCATTTTTCGTCGTCGTACCGGGGCGCTGCTCGGCCGCGACCTGGTAGTCGACGCCATCGACCCGGATCGTTCCGCTGAGCTGGAACCCGGTTCCGGGATCGGCGCCGTCGATCTGTTCCAGCGTGAGGTCGAGCAAGGCGACCGCGCTGCCGCCGAGCGGTACGGGAACCTGCGCGGTCCCGGTCGCGTCGTCGAAGGCACCGCGGAAGACGTAGCGATCGCGACCGATCCAGATCTGTCCGCTGAAGGCGCCGGACGGGGCCACCCGGAAATTCAGCAAGCCGCCTTCGTGATCGCCGCTGGCATGGACATCGACCAAGCCTCCATAGATGCCGGCGGCATCGGTATCGAAGCTGCCGACGGCGCTGGTGGCGGGAAGCCCGGCCGGTGCTCCGGGCAGGTCGATGCGCGTCAACACTCCCGCCGCCTCGCTGCCGGGATAGGGAAAGGCCGTGCCGGGCTGGACCTGGAAACCGCCGCCGCCGGTGCCGAGCCCATACTGGCCCGCGGTGAATTCCTGTTTCTGATATGCCACCCCAAACAGGGAGAAGCGGGTGCGAGTGGCGGGATCGAAATAGTTGCCGTTGAGCAGCCCGAACCGCCGGTTGACCCGGGCCGCGATCCGCTCGGGTCCGTAGTAGGAAATCGCGTCGTTGATTCGCCAGGTCACCACCTTGTCGATCGGCGCGCCGGCGTTCGGGAGTTCGGGGCCGCGAATCGCGAGCGCGGCGTTGAATTCCTGCATCGCCAGCGTGCTGAGAACCGGCGAACCCGGCACCGGCATCTCGAAGACGCTGCCAAGCGCCCAGGTTTCCAGGTCGAAACCGTCCGGGTAGCGGCGTTCCCGGGTGTCGGGATGCTTCTTCCACTGGAACAGGCCGTCGAAGTCGCTGACCCCGGCCTGGTCGCGCAGGACGAGGCGTCCGCCGCATCGTCCGCGTCCCAGACCGGCGACGGGACGATAGATTTCGGTGAAAAGGTCGAAGCTGTGCACCGCCGAAAGGTAGGCCGAGTCGGCGAATCGGGTTCCGTCGCCGAGAGCGCCGCGCAGGGTCACCACGCCGCCGGCATTTACCCGCACGCTGGCCCAGCCATTGCCACCCGGCTCCTGACTGGTCCAGCCGGGATCGCTCGGGAGGATCATGGTGAAGACGTTGGCGACGCCGTTCACCGGATCCTGATCGGGAGTCGGCAGCGGATTGAGCCGCGGATGGAAGGGCGCCCGAGGCAGGTCGGCGTTGGCGATGAGCCCGTCCCATTCGATGGTGCCGACGAGGCGTTCCTCGGACGCGGTGCCGGTGCCTTCGAGTTGCAGATCGACCGAGACGACGCTGCCGTCGCGTTGATCGAGGTCGAGGAGCAGGCGTCCGTTCCCATCGAAGGCGCCGCGAATGACGGCGCGGCGTCCGTTGAAAAACAGGGTCGCGCTGGCAAATCCGCCGGGACCGATGGCGGGCCGGGGCGGAGAAATGACCAGGCGGTGAACCGCGCCGATCAGGGTGTGACCGTCGGCGGCGTCGCGGAGAATGCCGTCGTAAACGCCGGTCAGCGTGTCGTCCCAGGCGATCGGATTGGTGGAGGGCGAGGCGGCTTCGAAGGCGGGCGTCAGGAGGACCGCCTCGAGCGTGCCGGATTGCGAGACGGTGTGGGTTTCGCCCCCGATCTGGAGAACCCCGGCGCGAGCTTCGGGATCGGTGTTTTCGGAAACGGTGACGGTGACGACGTCATCGCCGGTACCGGATGTCGGACTGACCGTGATCCAGTCGAGCGATTCGGTGATCGTCCACGGCGCGTTGGAGGAAAGGTCGAAGGTGTAGGCCTGGGCTGAGGCGTCGAGACCGCGGGAGGCCGGCAACACGTCGAGATACGCGGGCACGCCGAGTTGGGTGAGTTGGTGGGTGGCGCTGCCGACGTCGATGTCGCCCATCCGCGACGTGATGTCCGGATTGGCGTCGACCGTGACCGTGAGCGTGGTATCGCCGGTGCCCGAGCTCGGCGAGACGCTGGCCCAGGGAATCGATTCCGAAACGGTCCAGTTCGTGTTGGAGCTTAGTTCGATGGTGTAGGTCGTGCCGCCCGGGCCCACCTGGTTTTCCGGCGGATCGAGGTCGAAAACCGGAGGCACGCCATCCTGGGTGAGGGAGTGAGTTTGCCCACCGATGTCCAGGTCTCCGCCGCGACTGTTGGTGGAAGTATTTTCGGCCACGGTGACCGTAACGGTGTCATTGCCGTTTCCGGACGGGGGAGTGACGGTGACGAAATCGAGTGACTCGGTGACCGACCAGTTGGTGTTCGAGGTGACCTGGATCTGGTAGCTCTGGGCAGTGGCGTCGACGTTCTTGCTCGCGAGATCGATCGAGGTCTGCGGCGGCGCGCCATCCTGGGTGAGGGCGTGGCTTTCGGTGCCGATGGTGAGGGTGCCGTTTCGCGAACTGGTCGAGGTGTTTTCGGCAATCGTCACCGTCAGGGTGTCGTTGCCCGTGCCGGAGGTGGGCGACACGCTGGCCCAGGCGAGTGATTCGGACACGGTCCAACTCGTGTTCGAGGTGACGTCGATGGTGTAGGTCTGCGCCGTTTCATCGACGTTTTTCGTGGTCGGATCGATGGTCGTGACCGGCGGCACGCCCTGTTGTGTCAGGCTGTGAGTCTGGCCTCCGATGTCGAGGTTTCCGTTTCGCGAAGCGACGATGGTGTTCTCGGTCACGGAGACGGTGACCGTATCGTTGCCGGTGCCGGAGGTTGGCGAGACGGAGGCCCAACTGAGCGATTCGGAGACCGACCAACTCGTGTTCGAGGTGACGGTGATGTCGTAGCTCTGCGCGGCGGTGGAAACGGTCTTGCTGGTGGGCGCGATCGAGGTCGTGGGCGGTGCGGCCTGCTGGGTGAGGGAATGGGTCTGACCGCCGATGTCGATGTCGCCGTTGCGTTGGGTGGTGTCGGGATTGGCCGAAACGGTGACGGTAAGCAGGGCGTTTCCAGATCCGGAGGTGGGAGAGACCGAAACCCAGTCGAGACTTTCGGTCACCGACCACGAGGTGTTGGAAACCACGCTGATGGAATAGGGTTGGCTTGTCGAGGTAACCGTCTTGGTGGTCGGGGTGATGGCGGTGGAGGGCGGCGCGCCCTGCTGGGTGAGATCGTGCGTCTCCCCACCGATGGTGATCGTGCCGTTGCGTGAGGTGGTCGTCGAGTTGGCCAAAACGGTGACCGTCACGACATCATCACCACTGCCCGAGGTGGGAGAAACACTGGCCCAGGGAAGTGATTCGACGACAGACCAAGACGTATTCGAATCGATGGTGATCTGGTAGGCCTGAGAGCTGGAATCGATGGTCTTGCTGGTCGGCGAGAGATTGGTGAAAGCGGGGGCCGCTTCCTGGGTGAGCCAGTGCTGCTGTCCGCCGATGGTGATGGGGCCTTCGCGGACCGAGGTGAGGAGATTTTCGTCGACGGTCACCGTGAGGGTGTCGTTGCCAGTGCCGCTGGCGGGAGAAACGGACGCCCAGTCGAGGCTTTCGGAAACACTCCACGACGTGGTTGAAGTGACGTCGATATTGTAGTTCTGCGCGGCGGAAGTGACGGTCTTCGAAGTGGGATCGATAGTGGTGGCGGCGCTGTCGGCGATGGTCACGAGAGCGTCGGCCGTTTCGCCGAGCAAAATGCCGCCGACGGGTGTGCCGAGTTGAATCGTGAACGTCTCGTCGGGCTCCACGATGCCATCATCGGTCAGGGCGATGGTAATCATCTTGTCGGCGTCATCGCCGTCCGCCCAATTGAGGACACCTGTGGATAGCGGATAGTCGCTCCCCTCAGTCGCCGTGTTTGGATAAGTCGCGTAGGCGACCTGGACGGCGCCACCCGAGCCGCCGGTCCGGGTCACGGGAATCGAAACAGTATCGCCCTCGGTGCCGATGAAACTTCCGGCGGAAAGTTCGAGGACGCCGGGAAGGGAGGCGATGCCGGTGAAAACTCGGGCGATGGCGTCCTGATCCTGGCCGTAGAGGTCCTGGGCGATAAGGAGTTTTCCGTCGGTTTGGAGACCGAAATGGCGAACGGAGTTGGAGAAAACAGGAACGGCATCAAAATCGGCGATGGTGAGGTTGGCATTGAAGGTCGAATCGAAGCTGCCGCTGGCAAAAAGCCTCGCTGCGTAATTACGTGAATTCCCGGCGAAAGAGGTGAAACGACCACCAATGACGATGCGGCCATCGTTCTGAACCAGGATGTTGTCGACACTTCCGTTGGCGCCAGAGCCGATGTTCGAGAGGAATGTGGAATCCATCGTGCCGTTGGAGTTGAGTCGCACGATGTGAGGAGCGGTTTGGTTCCGGAAACCCGTGAAAGTCCCTCCCACCATCACTTTTCCATCCGGTTGCACTGCCAACGCGTAGACAAATTGAAGTTGGGAGAAATCCCCATCCACGTGAGCGCCGACACCTACGTCGAAAGAGGTGTCTAGAGTGCCATCTGAATCCAGGCGCCAGATGCCGCTGGCGAATCCACCGGGGAAGAAGGCCTGATAGGAAGTGTAAAGAAGACCGCCGATGAGCACTTTCCCATCGGGTTGGAGAGCAAGAACGTATCCGACTGAATTGGAGTTCGCTCCGCTCAGCGGCGTGGCCAGAAATGTCGTGTCGAGACTGCCATCGCGATTCAGTCGTGCGATGGCGAGCCGGTTCACGCCATCGTATTGATCGAAATCTCCCGTGATCAGAATTTTCCCATCTGGCTGAATGGCGATGTCATTCACGGTTCCATTCGGCCCCGCGCCGGGATCGAAAGACGGATCTAGCGCGCCTTCTGGGGTAAGCCGGGCGAGGCGATTGCGGGCGACGCCGCGAATCGAGGTAAAGCTGCCGCCGACGATCAACTTGCCGTCAGGCTGTCGCTCGATGGCGTTCACGGGCGTGATGTCGGCGCCGTCGCCTTCGGCGGTGAAGTCGGTGTCCTCGGAACCATCCGTCTCCAGGCGACCGATACCGTCCAGGGTGCTGGCGCCGAGATTTCCGGCCCGGCCGGCGAAGGCGATCTTGCCATCGGGCTGAATGACGAAATCGTGGATCGAGCCGGATTGATTGAACCACTCGTGGGTGAAATTCGAATCCGCCGCGCCGGGCTCGACGATGTTGATGGTGGCGACATTGCCATCGACGATGACCCCGCCGGTGATCGAGATCAGTTCGAGGGTGAAAGTCTCAGCGCCCTCGGTGGTTCCATCGCCGACGATGGAAACATTGATCGTCTTGTCGGCTCCATCGCCATCGGTCCAGGTGACCGCCCCCGATTTGGACGCGAAATCGGCCGGCGAAGTCGCGGTGCCATTCACGGTCTGGTAGATCGCGGTCACCGAGCCGGAAGTGCTGCCACCCCGCGACAGGCGCAACGTCGCGACACCAGCCTGCTCGTCGACGTCAAGCACGGACGAAGTGAAACGAATGCGACTGTCGAAGGCGACGGTCACGTCGAGCCATTCTCCCGCGCCGCTGCCGCCCGCCGCCGTGGCGGTCATGTGAATCCCAGCCGCCGGGTCGTCGAAGGTGTTGCCGACATTCAGAGACGCATCACGGGCGTCGCTGCCCGGGGTGTCGATATCGATGAGGTGGGAATTCTGGGCGGTCTTGTATCCCCACATCACATACGCTCCGCTGCCCATGTCTCCATGAGTCGGGTGGCCGGCGTATTTCCGGCGGTAGCCGATCCAATAGTCGCGATTGCTTTCCCGCCCGATCTTCAGTGCGAGCGTGGAGCCGAGATCGGCGTTGGCGTGGTCGAAACGATAGATGCGGTAGGTGCCGCCGGTGGTGACTTCCTGAATCGCGGCGTCCGGCATCCAGTCGAGCCGGTTCAGAAACCAGGGATTGAAGTGTCCGGGATGAAGTGGTGAATCGCCCGGGCTGCCACCCATGCGGTCGAAAACGTCACCGTATTCCCCCGTGGTGCCGGCCGGATCGACCGGATCGCTGCTGCCGCCGGGAATGTCCCACAGGCTCGCGTGATTGAGACCGTAGGTGTGCCCCAGTTCGTGATTCACCAGCGGTCCGGAGAACGAACCGTTCATCCACATGAAGGGCGCGCCGATCTGGCCGAGACCGCCAAAGGTAAACTGAGAGGAGGCGAAACGACTCGTGCCGAGGTCGCTGAAGACACCGAAAATGCGGTCGTAGGAGGACGTGTCGAATCCGGCTGATTCCGCGGCGGATATCGCATCGATCCGGAGTTCGGTGGTCTTGTTGTTGACCGCATAATACTGAGCCGTCTTCGGCATTTCGAGCACGGCTGTGACATCGGCCGTATTCAGACTCAGCGAGGTCTTGCCGTAGGAGACTTCATCGTAAAAGCTCTGTGCCTCGGTATTGATCTGGTCGGCCAGGTAGGTTGGCGTGAAAGTCGTGCCCGAGCCGTTGTTCGGAGTTCCCAGGACATCGGAAAATTCCAGACGAATGACGAGCACGGTTTTGGGACCCTCGGTCCAACTGGAAGCTCCCGTGGCGGGTTCCGCACCGTTGGTGCTGCCGCTGCCACCGGATGCGCCCACCCAGGGGCCGGGCCCAGCCTCGGCGGCGCGCAGTTCGGCCTCGATCTGGCCGGCGTGGGCGGCGCAGCAGACCCGCAGCACGCGATCGCCCAGCACGTAGAGTGGCGCATTCTCACTGGCGACGGGCGGGTTGTTCACATGTTCGCCGAGAAACATCGGTTCCGGCGGCTTAACTCCAGGGGGAATCGGTTCGCTCGGTTGCAGGCGGCGCAGCGGCGACTCACGAATCGCGATCCGGTCGTCGAGAGCGATGCCGCTGAGGGGCAGATCGAGCTTGGTCTGCTGCGCTTCCCGTCGGCCGTAGACGAACGCGTCCCAGCTCTCTCGTCCGATGGTGGCGACCCGCCAGGTGGCGCGCGGGGGCGGGGGACCGCCGGGGAGCGGTGCCGCGGCGAGCAGTTCCAGGTCACCCCGGCCGTCGACCGGTGTCTCGAGCAGATTCGCGATCGCCGTCGGCAATCGCGAGCGGACCGGGAAATCGATCGTGGCGTCCAGCGCGGCCTTCGGATCGGTGGCGATCAGGTCGTAGAGCGCGACCCGCCGTTCGCGGGCGAGGCGCAGGCCCGTCTCCAGGGTTTGCGCGTCCTTTTGGCCCCGCCAGTCCGAGACCCACTGCGCGAAATCCTCGATGGCATCGGGTGATTCGGCGACCGGATCGGCGGAAGCAGGGGAAAGGGTTTTCGGTCGAACCTTGGTCGACCGGTCGGGAGCGAAGGTGACGCTTTTCGGAGGGACCGGGTCGGGGCCGGAAACGATCGGGACCGGCGGACGCGTTTCATCCATTGCCCAGAACGCGATGCCGACAAGCGCGGCAACGAGCAGAGCCAGGAGAAGGGGGAAAACTGAGCGGCGAAACGACATCACGACCCGATGGCGGAGTCCAAGCACCTAGCTAGTGCTCCGACCCGCGAATTTAACGAAACAGCCCCTCTGACACTCGAGCTGAGATAGTAACTCAATTTTACCCCCTCTGACCACTCAAATCCCAAAAAAAGGGGAAAACGCTCGCGATCCGATTTTTAAAAAGCGAGCAACCATCTCGCCAGGGTGAAATAGATGAACATGCCAGTCACATCCACGAAGGAAGTGATCGCCGGCGAGGCCACCACGGCGGGATCGAGGCGAAAGGCCTTCGCACCCAGCGGCAGCGCCGCGCCGAGAAAGGTCGACGAAGTGACCTGAACGGTGAGCGCCAGCGCGACGACGCCGGCGAGGTGAAGGAGTGAGGCGTTGGAATCGATGCCGAAGAGGCCTTTGGGCAGGAAGAACTGGATCTGGAGCGCGATGCAGATCCCGAGCAGACCGCCCAGCATGAGGCCGATCCGCATTTCCTTCCAGATCACGCGCCAGAACGATCGCGGCGCCAGTTCCCCCAGCGACATCGACCGGATCACCATGGTGGCCGCCTGGGCGCCGGTATTGCCTCCCGCGGCCACGACCATGGGCAGGTAGAGCGCGAGAATGAAGTGAGCGGTGAAGACCGATTCGTAGCGGTGCATCACGAACCCGGAAAACAGCGACATGAACGCCAGTCCCAGCACCCAGAAAAAACGCCGCCGCAGGTGCGTCGTCACCGGCGTCTGCAAGTAGGCGAAATCGCCGCGATCCCCGGCGATCCCGCTCGCTCGTTCGATATCCTCGGTGTGTTCCTCCTCGAGAATGTCGAGCGCGTCATCGTGGGTGATCACCCCGAGGAGGTGGAATTCCGAGTCGACCACCGGCAGTGCCAGCATGTCGTAGCGCGCGATCATCTGGGCGGCTTCCTCCTGGTCGGCGATCGCCTGGATCGCGATCTGGTCGCCATCCATGAATTCCTCCACATTCGCGCTGCGGGGATTGAAGGCCAGATCCCTGAGCCGGATTTTGCCGAGCAGGCGACCCTCATTGTCGACCACGTAGATGCGGCTCAGGATCTCGGTTTCCTCCTGCTGCTCCTTGAGCTGGGCCAGAGCCTCTCGAATCGTCATCGACGCGCGGATCTTCGCGATCGCCGTGGTCATGCGGCCGCCGGCGGTGTGTTCGTCGAACTGGAGGAGATCCGCGGAGATTTCCCGCATGTCTTCCGGCAACAGCTCGATCAGCTCCGGCCGTTCCTCATCGGACACTTCCTGGAGCAGGTCGACCAGTTCATCATCCGACATCGACTCCAGCACCTCGCGGCGTTCATCCTGGGACAGCGAACGCACCCGGCGCTCGATCGCCGCCGCCGGGAGGTAGTCGGTCAGCTCGGTCAGAACGCCGATGGGAAGCGCATGGAGGAAAGTCTCGCGCTCCTCTTCACCGAGCTGCTCGAAGGCCGCCTCGATATCGCCGGGATGGGCCTGGCGACAGATGTCCACCAGCACCTCGCGATCCTCGGCCCGCAGGGCGGCGAGGATCGTCTCGGGCAGCACGGGATGCTGGGCATCCGATGGGGACGGAGAGGCGGAAGTCACGGCCCGTCAATCTCGACAGCCCGTTGAGAAACACAACATCGAATCGAGGAGCCAGGGGCTCCCCAAAAATAGAAAACCCCGATCCCCCATGACAAGGATCGGGGTTTTCCGGACGCGAACCCAGAAAAAAGGTGGTCAAAGGAGAGCGCGACGTATCAGACAGAGAAAACCGGGGGAGAATCGAATATCAGGCCACGGCCTGGACGCTGGAGACGCTGAGTTTTTCCTCGTCCCACTGGACGCCCGCGCCGGAATCGTAACCGACCAGCGCCGTGAGGCGGGGCTGACCTTCCAGCACGAAGGCCGGGTAGAGAAAGGTCTCGCCGCAGATGCGGGCCGTGCAGACGTAGTTGGGACCGTATTTGTAAATCAGCAGTTCGCAGTGAATCGGCTGGCCGGGGAGCATCGGGGACAGGGACAGGTAGCCGATCACGCCGCCGCCGTTGGTCAGGTCGCAGACTTCACCGGTGGCCGGGTAGATCGCCACGCAGGCGCCGCGTTCCCGATTCTCGTCGAGCAGCCCGAACAGCAGGCGCTGGGTGATGTGGTCGTGCTCCAGTTCCACACTGAAACTCACCTGCGATTGATCTTCCGAGAGACAGATCTGATCGATCGCGTGCCGTTGGAACTGATCGAGCGTGGGAACCGGATTGAAAGTCTTCATGGCGGATTTTCCGGAGCGGTTGAGGGATTCGATGGGAAACGGAATGAGATTCGTCGGTCTCGAAGAAGGGGCTGCCTTCATATTGTTTAGGACTCAAAAATATTGAAGTTATGGAAATTTTATCAGCAAACCGGAGATCTGCAATAAATTTTGCAAATAATTATGAAAATTATTTAATATTTGGAAAATATTTTATGTTTCCGTCTTCCTGCCGCCTGCCTTGCTCTCGGATTTGATGGAAATCTGACGGAGAATCGGGATTTGGACGTATCGCCGTAGAGCGGGTCTCCAGGCCCGCTCCATCTCCGGCCCAGAGAGGCAGGAATCATGCGCAGGAACGGGCCTGGAGACCCGTTCTACGTTTGCTCTTCGTGCTGAGCCGCCTCAAACTGGGCCCGCCAGTATTCGAGCCGCTCGGCGACGCGTTTTTCCATGCCTTGCTCGCCGGGCTCGTAATAGACGCGGCCTTCGGGGAGGTAGGCCTGGGGGACGTAGGCGCCTTCGTAGTCGTGGCTATACTGGTAGGCGGTCTCCGATTCGGAGAGGGCTCCGCCTTCGACGCCGAGTTTCTTGCGGGTCTTGGTGCGCAGGTGGGCGGGAACGGGGAGGGTGCGGCCTTCGCGGACGTCCTTCAGCGCGCGGTCGATGGCGGCGTAGGCGCGGTTACTCTTGGGCGCTGTCGCCAGGTAGACGGTGGCGTGGGCGAGGGGAATGCGGGCCTCGGGCATGCCGATGAACTCGACGGCCTGCTGGGCGGCGACGGCGACACGGAGTCCGTTGCTGTCTGCCATCCCGATGTCTTCGCTGGCGGAAATGACCAGGCGTCGCGCGATGAAGCGGATGTCCTCGCCGGCGTGGAGCATTTTCGCCAACCAGTAGAGCGCGGCGTCGGGATCGGAACCGCGGATGCTTTTAATAAAGGCGCTGATGGTGTCGTAGTGGGCGTCGCCGTCGGCGTCATAGACGATGGTCTTTCGCTGGATGGAATCCTCGGCGACTTCCAGATCGATCACGATGTTTCCGTTTTCTTCGTCGGGATCAGTCGTCAGCACGGCGAGTTCGAAGGAGGTCAGCAGCTTGCGGGCGTCGCCATCGCACATGCGGACGAGATGCGCCGCCGCCTCTTCGGAAACCTCCAGTGCCAATTTTCCAAAACCGCGTTCGGGATCGTGGATCGCGGCCTGGAGCAGTTCGGCAAGATCGATTTCCTCAAGCGGCTCCAGTTGAAACACCTGGCTGCGGCTGACCAGCGGACTGTTGATGTAAAAAAACGGATTGTGGGTCGTGGCGCCGATGAATCGCACCGTGCCTCGCTCGATGTGGGGCAGGAGCACGTCCTGCTGCGCCTTGTTGAAACGATGGATCTCGTCGACGAACAAGGTCGTTACCAGCTTGCGGGTGCGCAGGATGGAGCGGGCGGCTTCGACGGCCTTGCGGATCTCGGCGACGTTGCTTTCGACGCCGCTCAGGTTGATGAAACGCGATTCGGTGCGGCGGGCGATGAGTTCGGCGAGGCTGGTTTTCCCGACCCCGGGCGGACCGTAGAAAATCAGCGAGGTGAAGCGATCGGCCTCCACCGCGCGGCGGAGGAGTTTTCCCTCGCCGAGGATGTGCCGCTGACCGACATACTCGTCCAGATTGCGGGGACGCATCCGCGCGGCGAGCGGCTGGCTGGCATCGACGGTGGAAATGGCGGGGGCTTCCTCCGATTCAAGAGGGTCGGTTCCCGGATTCAACCCTGTTGAATCGCCCTCGGGTCCGAACAGATCGTCTGCTTTGTCGCGATCGCTCATCGAGGTAGTGGTCGGGAAAATCAGATGCCGAAGGCCAGCATCGCGTCGGGTTCGTCGCGGTTGAGGATCTCCTCGATCGTCAGTGACGCGAGCTTTTCGTTGACCAGTTCATCGATTTCCGTGAGCGAATCGCGCAGGCCGCGGGCGCCGGGAAACTCGGCGGTTCCGGAATCCTGACCGTGAGCGGCGAGGTGGCAGAGTCCGCCATCGATCAGTGCGACGATGTCGCCCACGGTGATCTGACGGGCGGGTTTCTCCAGGTGGTAGCCGCCCCCGACCCCGCGTTTGCTTCGCAGGAGGCCGCCGCGTTTCAGGGTCAGGAGAATTTGCTCGAGGAATTTCGCCGGGATTTTTCCCGACTCGGCCAGGTCATGAATCTGCATGGGGCGGTCCGGTGCCGCCGCCGCCAGGATCACCACCGCCCGCAGGGCATACTCCGCTTTCCGGGAAATCGTCATGATATTCCCGACTATTTCGGTCGGGAAAGACGGGAGCGCAACCGTTGGCGCGTTCCACGCTCGGTCATGCGTCGTCGCCTGATTCCTGCATTCGGCCGTTCAGATAACTGTCGTAGGCCGACAGGTCGAACAGTCCGTGGCCGCTGAGGTTGAACACGATCACTTTTTTCGTGTTCTCTTCCCGGCAGCGGATCGCCTCGTCAATCGCGGTCGCGATTCCGTGAGCGGATTCCGGAGCGGGCACGATGCCTTCGGAGCGCGCGAACTGCACGGCGGCCTCGAAGACCTTGAGCTGAGGAACCGCCGTGGCTTCAATGAGGCCGAGCTTGAGACAGTGGCTCACCATCGGAGACATGCCGTGGTAGCGTAGCCCGCCCGCGTGAATGCTCGGCGGCATGAAGTCATGGCCGAGGGTGTGCATCATCATGAGCGGCGTGGTCTGCGCGGTGTCGCCGAAATCATAGCGCAGCTCGCCCTTGGTCATCGAGGGACAGGAAGCCGGTTCCACGGCGATGATGCGATAGTTTTTCTGTTCCTTGATTTTTTTCCGCACGAACGGGAAGGCCATGCCGGCAAAGTTGCTGCCGCCGCCGGAGCATCCGATGACGATGTCGGGTTCCTCGCCGGCCATTTCCATCTGTTGGATGGATTCCTGACCGATGACGGTCTGGTGCAGGCAAACGTGATTGAGCACGCTGCCTAGCGAATATTTGGTCGTCTCCGGATGCGTGGCGCGGTCCTCGAGAGCCTCGGAGATGGCGATGCCGAGACTGCCGCGGCTGTCGGGATCCTCGGCGAGCATCTTGCGTCCGAACTCGGTCCGATCGCTGGGGCTGGCGTGGATGGTGGCCCCGTAGGTTTCCATGAGCAGTTTCCGGTAGGGTTTCTGCTCGAAACTGATTTTCACCATGTAGACGGTGCATTCGAGGCCGAAGATGCTGCAGGCAAAGGCCAGCGCCGAACCCCACTGCCCGGCGCCGGTTTCCGTGGCCAGGCGCTGGGTGCCGGCCATCTTGTTGTAGTAAGCCTGGGGAATGGCGGTGTTCGGCTTGTGGCTGCCGACCGGGCTCACGCCCTCGTACTTGTAGTAGATGTGGGCCGGGGTCTGGAGAGCCTTTTCCAATCGCACCGCCCGGAGCAGCGGGGTGGGACGATAGAGGGCGTAGACATCGCGAACTTCCTGGGGAATCTCGATCATCTCCTCGCCCGTCATCTCCTGCTCGACCAGCGTGGGAGGCAGGAGCGCCTCCATCAGGTCCGGCGTGATGGGTTCGCCGGTGCCGGGGTGCAGCGGAGGCGGCAGTGGTTCGGTGAAATCCGACAGCAGGTTATACCAATGGGTGGGAAGCCCGTCGGCTCCGAGCGGGAATTGGATGGCTTGGCTCACGAATCGAAGAAGTTGAAATGAACGTTGATGAGGCTTGAGGTCGAAACGACTCAATCACCCTCTTTCGGCGGCGTGGTGTTGTTCCAGATGTCTCGAAAAATGCGCCACTCGCCGTTTTCCTGACGCTTGTAGACGAGGATGCCTTTGCAGTCCCAATGGATGGGTTTGCCACCGTCCCGCGGGGTGTCCACCGCCGTGTCGATTCCCTCGTCGAAACCGAAATCGCCGAAGACGAAGTTCTTGGTCGGGATCTTGGTCCAGTGGGTGTGATAGGCGCCGAAGTAGTCGGCGACCCATTGCCGGATGTTGTCGAGGCCGGTCACGATGGGGCCATCGGGCTGAAGGATCTCCGCGTCCTTGTCGTACATCGCCATCACTTGCTCGGTGTCGTTGGAGTTGATCGCGGCTTCGTAGGCTTTGTGGGCCTTGAGCAAACCGGGATCGAGGTCCGGATTCAATTTTTCCGTGTGATGTTTCGTGCTCATGATGGGTGTCTTCGGTGGGTTTCCGGGTTGGTTGGATGATGGTCTGAAGAATCGTCGGTCAAGTCAACCCGCTTCCTGAAAGGCGGATAGTTCGGCGAGCAACGTTCTCGCCTCCACCAGGTCAGGTGTTTCGGCGCCTTCGCTGAACCATTCGTAGATCGGGGCGAGATAACCGCGGGCGACATCGTGTTGTCCTTTCTTCACCAGCAGAGCCGCGAGGGTGGTCGCGCTCCGCAATTCCCAGGACTTGGCCTGCTGTTCGCGAGCGCATTCGATCGAGTCTTTCAGCTGCGTCTCCGCCTCGTCGTCGCGGCCCTGTCCGATGAGGATGCTTCCTTTGATTCTCAGCACCTCAGCCAGCCAGAGACGTTCCTGACCATTGGCGCGATGAATCTGTTCGAGGCATTCGTCGACGAGTTCCAGGGCGCGTTGGGAATCGCCCTCCAGTGCCACGGCCTGGGCCAGCGCCGCTTTCAGCAAGGGAATGCGGACATTGCCACCGGTCTGCGTCCAGCGATCGATTCCCTGGCGCAAAAGAGTAATCGCCTCTCGCGGTCGTCCTTTGAGGAGTTCGGCGATCCCCTTGGCCTGGGGAACCGAGACTTCGTAGATGAACGCGAGGCCCTGTTCCCGGGCCAGAAAATCCGCTTCATCGAGACGATCCAGCAGACGTTCCGGTTCCCTGCGATAGGCAAAGACGTAGGCGCTGAATGTGAGCGCCCACATCAGGTTGAAAACCTGGCCGCTGGAGCGGGCATAGGCGACGCATTTGTCGCTCATCCGGCTGGCCTGATCCGGATATCCCATGATCCAGACCAACTGGCAGGCATACACCTCGACGAAAGTGCGCATGTCGAAACCGGTCAGCTGAATCCACCACTTGGCGTGACGCGGTTCCCAGAGAGCGAGCGCCAGATCGGTCTGTTCCCGCGATTCGTGCAACCGTCCGCTCAGGAAATGCTGCACCATGGCCGTGGCGTGCCCGAGGATACCCAGATCTTTGTCGCCGGCGTCATCCCCTTCCGCCAGAAGCCGTTCAACCCATTGCCCCGAATCCGCGATTCTTCCCTGGGTGATCGTGCTGGTCCAGACCCACCACATCGCGAGCATGAGACTCTGGGCATTGTCCTGGCGCTCGGACAACTGAAGAACCGCGGCCGCGTTTTCTCCCACCTCGGGCGCGGCCCAGCCGTGCAGTCCGGTCCAGGCGGCGTTGAGAGGTTCGCGAATGCTCAGTTCGATCTTGTCGCGTTGCGAGGACGACGGAAGGCGTTCGATCAATTTCAGGCCCTTCTGAAAATGGGCCACCGCTTCCTGCATGGCGACACGACCCACCGCCAGGATGCCCGCCTGCCGCCACAAAGGAATGGCTTCGGCGAGATTGCCGGCCTTGGTGTGGTGGTGGGCCAGCCGCTCGGGAGCGCCGCTCACGCGATCGGCGAAATCGGTCTCGAGGATGCGGGCAATCTTTCCGTGGAGTTCGCTGCGGGTGCTCTTGAGCAGAGAATCGTAAGCCGCGTCCTGAATCAGTGCGTGTTTGAAGCGATAGAAATGAAGCGAGGGCGAGTTGTGTCGGGTGACGAGTTCCGCTGTGACGAGTGCCTCCAGCGATTCTCCGAGTTCCTCGCCACTCAGTCCCGAAACATATTCGAGCAGCTCGGAGGAAAATTCCCTCCCGATGCAGGCGCCAATCTGTGCGATTTCCTTGGCGGAACCGAGGCGATCGAGACGGGCCATCAGCAGGTCCCGAAGCGAAGCCGGAATGGTCAGCGTGTCCAGGGAACCCTGGAGGGCGAAGTGATCGCCTTCCTGCCGGAGCTGTCCGG
>JAGRPB010000145.1 GCA_020439945.1 Verrucomicrobiia bacterium | reverse complement strand
AGCAGGACTATTCGGTTGTGGTTCCCCTGGAACTCCTGAAGCAGGCGGCGCAGATCAAAGGGATTTTCAATGTGGTTCTGGGGTCCATTGCTACGATCAGCCTGATCGTTGGCGGGATCGGGATCATGAACATCATGCTGGCGACCGTCACCGAGCGGACGCGCGAGATTGGGATTCGTCGCGCGCTCGGCGCCAAGCAGCGCGACATCGTGTTGCAGTTCCTCATCGAAACCGTGCTGCTCTCCGGCGCCGGCGGTTTGCTCGGCGTCGCCGTGGGTCTGGCCGTGCCGTTGATCATCACCCACTTCGCCGAGATGATCACCATCATCCGCTTCTGGGCTCCGGCCATGGCTTTCACCATCTCGGTTCTGACCGGCGTGATCTTCGGCATCTATCCCGCCTTCCGCGCCGCGGGGATGAATCCGGTCGAAGCGCTGAGGCACGAGTGATTTGGTGGGGCGTGGCGCCGGGAGCGTGGAGTGTCCCGGTGGACGGCTGGGCCAGCCGTCCGCACGGCTGGTTGGCTGAGCATCGGAAACATTTACGCAGTCTGCGTTCCCGCCGATGGAGCTGTTCGTCTTTTCGGTCTCACGTCGGCAAGAACTTCGGACCAGTCGGTCTTGGCCGTGAAACCCATCAGGAGGGCGAGTGTGATGATGGCTCCGATGGTGATGGTGATGCCGGTGAGCCCATCAAAGAAAAAGCTGTAGCTGAACAGCACCATGTAGGCGAACTGCGCGGCTGCGGCGATCCGGGCAAATCTGAAACCCACTGCGGCCGTGAGATACCCGCCAACCAGCAGTAGTGACACCGAGGCGGCGATGCCGAAGGCCAGCATGGTGGGAACCAGGTCGACCAGGTAGGCGAACAGCAATTGGAAGGCGAAGCATCCGGCGGCGAGCAGAAAGTAGTTCATCGGGTGCAGATTGACGCCCCGGATCGCTCCCAGGATGACGACCACCGCGAAGAAGAAAACCAGCGACACCGGGGCGAAGAAGGTGATCCGAGCCGCCACGGGTCCCGGGTTGGTGACCGCCGGCATTTCCATGGCGATGGCGCGCGCGCCGATGACATTGCTGTATTGCCAGACCAGCGACCATCCGCCCACCTCGTTCCTGTCACGACTGGTGGGAGATTCCGCGCCCGCCGGGATGTCGATCTCGTCGAAATCCGTTTGCATGGTCAACTCCACCCCGCGCACCCGGGGAATGTCGCCGAAGGAATAGGTCCACCGGTCCAGGCCGGCCGCCGTGTAGGCGAGATGAACCGGAATCTCTTCGCCTGGTTCAAGAATCACGGCTTCGGTGATGATACCGTCCCGCGGCGCCTGGTCGGTCTGTTGGTCGTCGAGAACGAAGGCGAACTTGTCGAAACGCGCGCCCTTGGCGGGAAATTCAAAGTGCACGTAGATCGTCTGGGAGATGGGGGTGGGGTTTTTCAGCACATAGTCGCCCTCGAATTCCGCCGTGTAGGTTCGATACCAGAGCAGGCCCTTCTTTTTTGGATCCGATCGGAGATTGACCGAAATCCGGGACGTTTCCGGTTGGATGACCCGGCGGGTTCTGGCGGCCGTCGGAGTGATGTAGAAAGCGCTCGGATGGACCTGTTCCATCGGCTGACCCCAGTTGCTCGCCACGGTTTCGCAGAGACGTGAGTCGGTGCCTTCAGTACGGACCGTGATGGCGCTGCCGAGAATGAACCAGGCGATTCCGGTTCCCAGGACGATGCAGAGAATGGCGAATAGTCGAATCGGTGTCATGACGAAGCTAGGTTGGGTTTTCCGTTTCAGGGTTGAGCGATGAGGTCCTTGCGCTGGTAGTAAATCTCGACGGCGGGTCGTTCGCCGCGGCAGAGTTCCTTCTCGAGAAGAATGCGGTTTCCGGACTCGGAATTCGATTTCCCGCCGTCCGCCGAGATCTGCGCGTTCCCCTCGACCGCGGTGGGTTCATAGAGGCTCGGAATGGCGAGCGACCAGTCGAGCCGCTGAATGAAAAGATCGGTCTGAGGCAGTTCCAGGGTTACCTGTCCGGACACCGGATCGAGGGAAGCTGTCTTCAGGGCGTAGCAAAGTCGGACGGTGGTTCCCGGGGGATGGTTCTCTCCGGCTTCCGCATCGGTTGCGGGTTCCGGCGGCTGCGGGGCGGGCAGGCGGAACTCGATTTCGCTGTCGGGTCGCTGGATGGGTCTCGTGGCGCGTCGATCGACCTCGCAGGACAGGATCTGGTCGACCGCCGGGAGCGACAGTCGCCACGTGAGAGGCGCGCTGTGGCGGATGGTGTACTCGGCGGTGACCAACGTGGAGCCATCGGCCACCAGCCGGGTATCGAAGCTCGCCAGCGAGATGGTGGCCTGCGCGGTGTCCAGGCGTGGCAACCAGGTCGCCTTCAAATCGAGAACCTCACCGATGCTTAGCTCGGCCGTCAGGCAGGCCTCGGAGCCCAGCTGATCGCGAAGCCAGTCGGGGAGTCTCAGGGATTCCTCGATGGGACGAAGAGAAGCATGAGAGAGATCGAGCCCATCCACAGCCACGAGTGCGATGAGGCTGTGGGATTCGCTGGGTGGCGGAGCTTCCTCGTTGGGCGGTGCGACCGCGTGGGGAACCGTCAGTCGCCACGAATCAGAGAGGGGAGATTGGGGAACCTCCCAGTTGATGGTCAGGTTGCGATCGAGGATGTCCCGAGTTTCCCACCGAATTCTGACGAGCCGGTGATCCTCGTCTCGGGAAGCCAGGTTCCAATCCTTGAGATCTTCTCCCTCCACCGCCACTCGATAGGCCGACGGAGGCAAGGCGAGGGCGAGAGAGAGCCCGGAGCCGGAATCGGCCTGGGCCTGGATGTGGGCGGAGTGGACCAGTCGACCATCCTCATAGCGCACCAGGATCTGCGAATTCAATCTCCAGGCACTCTCCGTGATCGGCATGTCGAGAGGATTCTCGATTCGTTCTTCGAGACTGAGCTGGAGTTCGCCTCCGTCGCCGGGCAGATGAAAAAGCTGCAGGCCATTCTCTTCGATCGTCGCGCTCAAGTCCTCGATATGAAGCTGCCAACCCTCCGGGAGCCCGGTCACCCGCAGCTCTCCGAAGGTGGCGGGGGCGGCACAAAAGAGAACCGTTTTGCCGCGTTTCCACTCGACCAGTGAGGGCGTGGTCAACGAAAGCCGAATCGGAAATCTGCCGATCCCGTCCGCGAGCAGCGCGAAGTGATTCTCCCGCCAGACGATTGAGTTTTTGATCCCATCAGTTGGATTCTCGTTCGAAGAAGCCAGGCGCGGATCGCCGCCAAAAAGAGGAATCACATGCCAATCATCGGTGAATCCCCTGGCCTCGAAAGCGGCCGTCAGTTCCGGTTGATCCCCGGAAAAATCGAGCGTGTAGCGAGCGGATTCGAGCGCGGTGGTGACGGGTGGTTCTGGCTCCACCGTTTCCGTTTCCGCCCGGTGGATCGTGTCGAGTAGGGCTTTGAGTTCCGAATAGGGAATCGTAACCTCGGCATTCTCGATGGATGTCTCCGCCTGTGCCAGGGAGAGGGTGGAACCAATCGAGAGGGAGAGAATGAGGAGCGATTTCATGGAGACAGATTCGGTCCGGCCTGTGAAAGCCGTGTGAAGTCCCGATGAAATGTGCGTGAAAAAAACTCCGGGGCGGATCGCCGCGTCGTTGTCCGAACTTCGCTTTACTTTCCGGGCGATCCCGCTTGGTTGCGTTTCGCTCGTTTCCGAATCGTCTCCCAGCCATGACCCTGACCCTGCCCGATCGTTCCTTCGCCGCTTACATTTTCGATTGTGATGGCACGCTGGTGGATTCCATGCCCCTGCACTACCGCGCCTGGATCGCCAGTTTTCGACAACATGGGGCGCCCTTCGAGTGGAGTGAGGGCGAATTCTACGCCGGGGCCGGCGTGCCGGATCGCGAGATCGTGGCGGGCCTGAATGCCAGGCACGGATGCCGGCTCGACCCCGATCTCGTTCATGAGACAAAACTGGAATGGTTCGTGAGTCATCTGCACGAACTCACTCCCGTCGCGGCGGTCGCCGAACTGGTTCGCGAGTTTCATGGTCGCGGTGAAAAAATCGCAGTCGCCACCGGGAGCGACCTGAGCATTGTCGATCCCGAACTCGAACACGTCGGGTTGCGGCATTATTTCGACATCATCGTCACGCCCGCCGACGTGAAACGGGGCAAGCCGGCGCCGGACATGTTCCTGCTCGCGGCGGAAAAAATGGGCGTGGCTCCGGCCGATTGCCTCGTGTTTGAAGACGGCAAGGCGGGCATTCAAGCGGCCGACGCCGCCGGAATGGCGAGCGTCTTTGTCCCGAGCGCGCCGACGGCGTTTTGCTGACCTAACAGGGTAGGGCCGGCGAGGTAACCCTGTTGGTTCCCCCCTCTTCTTTTCTTCCGGCAGGCGGGGCGCCTGCCCCACAATTTTTCGAGGCAAAGAAAAACCGCCTCGGCTCGCGGGGAACCGGGCGGTTTTGGGTAATTTTTTTGATCCGATCGATGTGTCGGAATCAGCCTTTCTTGAAAATGTAGAGGCTGTCGGGGGTGATGCCGGTAAGGACCCAGCCGTCATTTTTGAGGTGGTCCAGCGTGGTTTTGAGCAACGCGTGCTTCACGACCTTTTCGCCCGGAAGGTTCATTTTTCCTTCTTCGTCAGGTTTGGCACCGACCTCTTCGGCCACTGCCTTGAATCCGATACTGTCCATCTCGACGGGCGTGATGACGCGGTACTCGGGACCGCCGGCCGTTTTGGAGGAGGAGCCGCCAGCGAACACGCCGAAAGCGGCGAGCAGATTGACGATACCCAGAACGAGAATGATCAGAAGGATGGCGAGATGAGCGGGTTTCATGGAATTGGTGTTTTTGGGAAGATTTTCCATTGGAGGATAATTATTAACAAAGGCGAGGAGTCTATCGAACAGACTCACGCGAGTAAAGAGGGATTGCGGCGGATTTTTTCACGCCGATCCCACAGGGGTTTTGTTGGGAACCCGTCTTATGTGACGAGTTGGGCCGCGGAAACCCTGTCACCGCTCGACGAACTCGGCGTCGATGGTGTTGCCGTTTTTCTTTTCCTTGCGAGCTGGCGAAGCGCTGGAGCGGCCGAAGAGGCGACCGATATCGATGCCGAAGTATGCAAGCGCGCTGATGAGCATGGCGGCGGCGGCGGCTTCGTCGAGATTGCCGACCACGGGGATGTTGTCGGGAATCAGTTCGAGGAATCCGGCGGTCGGGTTGAACAGATAGACAGCCGAGATGACGCCGACGGCGCCGACGATGAGATTGTTGATGACGCTGCGCTCCTTCTTGGGCGGGTCATCCGATGTGGAGGGATGGGGAGAATTCTTCATGATGGCATAGGGTTCGCTACCAACATGAATCTACCAGTACAATCAGCGTCGTAAATTGTAATGACTCCACCGCCTCGGAACTCGCTCACGGGACTTTGTGAAATTTTTCACAAACTCACCTTGACCGTCTGAAAGCGCAGTCCGATAATCGCCCATTCGGGCCAATCAACGGTCTCGAACGCTCTCCTGCACCTGTCTCCATGTCGACCTCGACCAAGGAAATCGAAGCTCCGGACCCGGCGGCGAAGATCGCCGGGGCCACGGCCGCAGTGCAGGAGTATCAGCAGTCGACCGAGGATCTGATCGGCGAAAAGCTGGTGCTGAACATGGGCCCGTCCCACCCGGCGACTCACGGCGTGCTGCGCCTGATCCTGGAGCTGGACGGCGAGATGATCACCAAGGCGGAGCCCGATGTCGGCTTCCTGCACCGCGGCGACGAAAAGATCGCGGAGAACATGCAATACAACCAGTTCGTGCCCTACACGGACCGGCTGGATTACTTGGCGCCGCTCGCGAACAACGTGGCTTATGCGCTCGCGGTCGAGAAGCTGATGGGCTGGGAACTGCCGCCGCGCGGCAAGGCCATTCGCGTCATCGCCTGCGAACTGGCGCGTATTTCGGCTCACCTTCTGGGACTCGGTGCCTACGCGATGGATGTGGGGGCGATGACGGTGTTCCTCTACACCTTCACCCAGCGCGAAACGATCTACAATCTGAGCGAGCAACTGACCGGGGCGCGCTTCACCACCAGTTACACTCGCGTAGGCGGCCAAACTCGCGATTTGCCGGCCGGTTTCCTCGAGGCGGTGGCCAAGTTCTGTGACGAGTTCCTGATCTGCCTCGACGAGGTCGACAAGCTGCTGACGCGGAACAAGATTTTCCTCGATCGGACCAAGGATGTCGGCGTGATCTCGAAGGAGGACGCGATTGCTTTCGGTCTCAGTGGCCCGAACCTGCGCGGTTCCGGGGTTGAGCACGACGTGCGCAAAGCTCATCCGTATCTCGATTACGACAAATACGATTTCGACATCCCGGTCGGCGAATACGGCGACAGTTTCGATCGCTACCTCGTGCGCATGGAGGAGATGCGGCAGAGCGTTCGCATTCTTCGTCAGGTGATGGCGGACCTGCCCGACGGTCCCATCAATGTGGCTGATTCCAAGCAGCGCCTTCCTCAGAAGGAGAAGGTGCTGATGAAGATGGAGGAGTTGATCCACCATTTCATCCTCGTCACCGAGGGGTTGGATGCGCCGGGGGGCGAAGTCTATTTCGGAGCCGAGAATCCCAAGGGCGAACTCGGTTTCTACATCAATTCAAAGGGTGGTGGCGTTCCTTATCGCCTCAAGATTCGCGCCCCCTCCTTCGTGAACCTCAGTATTCTTCCGCACCTGCTGCCGGGCCACATGATGAGCGACGTGGTCGCCATTCTGGGTAGTCTCGACTTCGTGATGGGCGAGTGCGACCGCTGACGACGGACAGGATTAACAGGATTTTTTTGATTTTTTTATGAATGAAGGACGAGTTGACGCACCAAGTGATCGGGGCCGCCATGGCGGTTCATCGAGAGCTTGGGCCGGGCTTTCTGGAAAGCGTGTATCAGAAAGCGTTGGCGATCGAATTGGCGTCGCTCGGGCTGGACGTGGTGATTGAGAAAAGAATTGAAGTGATGTATCGCGGCCGAGTGGTTGGCGATTTCAAGGCAGATTTATTCGTAGAAAATCGACTGATCGTAGAACTGAAAGCAACGGAGTGCCTCGCTCCGATTCATGAAGTCCAAACCGTGAACTACCTGAACGCCACTGGGCACGACATCGGTTTGCTCATCAATTTCGGAAGCCAAAGCCTTCAGTTCAAAAGAAAGTTTCGAAACGGGAAAACAGAAAATCCTGAAATCCTGTAAATCCTGTCCCAATGGACGTTCCCGCTGAATTAGAAAAAGAAATCGACGAGCGCATCACTCACTATCCGGTGAGCAAGCGTTCGGCGGTGCTGCCGGTGCTGCACGCGTTGCAGCATCACTTTGGCTACATCTCTGAGGAAGCGGTGGAATGGACGGCAGCGAAGTTGGAGTTGCAGCCGATCAAGGTGTTGGAAGTGGTGACGTTCTACCCAGGTTTTCGCCAGACCGCGCCGGGCAAGTATCACATCCGCGTCTGTCGCACGCTCAGTTGCGCGATGGCGGGGAGTGCGGAGTTGATGGAGACGCTCTGCGAAAAGGCGAAGATCGATCGATCCGGAGTGACGCATCACCATCCGATCGCCGTCAGCGAGGACGGGCAGTTTTCCATCGAGTTCGCCGAATGTCTCGCCAGTTGTGGCTTCGGACCGGTCTGCATGGTGAACGATGACTTTTTCGAAAAGGTCGAGGATGCTGACGCACTGCTCGACAAATACCGCGACTGATCTCCTTTTCCCTCTTTTTCCTACGGATGGCAGCCATCAAATACATCGCCGGCAAAGAGCCTCACCCGAACGAGCACCGGATGATTTTCCGGAACGTCGACCGGCAGGGGTGGGATACGTCGATGAAGACCTATCTCGCCGAGGGTGGTTACGAGCAGCTGAAAAAGGCGATGGGCATGGAGCCCAAGGACATCACCGACGAGGTGAAGAAGGCTGGGGTTCGCGGCCGTGGCGGTGCGGGTTTCCCGGCCGGTGTGAAGTGGACCTTTATTCCGCCAAACAACACGAAGCCGGTTTATCTGATCTGTAACGCGGACGAGTCGGAGCCGGGCACGTTCAAGGATCGCTACATCATCCATCAGGATCCGCATCAGCTGATCGAAGGGATGGCGATCGCCTGTTACGCCGTGGGTGCGAAGCTGGCCTACATCTATATCCGTGAGGAGTTCCCCGAGGGCGCGAAGATTCTGGAAAAGGCCATCGCGGAAGCGCATGAGCAGGGCTTTCTCGGCAAAGGAGTCTGCGGCACGGATTTCGATCTCGAGATCTATGTTCACCGCGGTGCGGGCGCCTACATCTGCGGTGAGGAAACGGGTCTGATCGAATCGCTCGAAGGCAAGCGCCCCTACCCACGCATCAAGCCGCCCTATTTCCCGGCGGCGATGGGCCTCTATCTCTGTCCGACGATCGTGAACAACGTGGAAACGCTGTGTCACGTGAAGCACATCCTCGACATGGGCAGCGAGGAATACGCCAAGCTCGGTACGCCGAATAATACGGGGACTCGTATCATCGGAGTCAGTGGCGATGTTCAGAAGCCGGGGTATTTCGAGATCCAGGTCGGCAAAGTCACGATGGGCGAGCTGATCCACGACATGTGCGGCGGGCTCAAGCCGGGCCGCAAGATCCAGGCGGTCATTCCCGGTGGTTCGTCCGCCAAGGTGCTGCGCGGTGGAGAAGTCTTCAAAATCAAGAAGGGTGGGGAAGAGGTTGAGCTGAAACTCGAGGACATTCCCATGGACTTCGATACCCTGGCCGCCTGCGGCTCGATGGCCGGTTCCGGCGGTGTGATCGTCATCGATGACAGCCGTTCGATCAGTTGGGTGCTGAACAACATCAACAATTTCTACGCCCACGAGTCCTGCGGCCAGTGCACACCCTGCCGCGAGGGGTCGCTCTGGATGAAAAAGATCACCGATCGCGTGGTGGCCGGGAAGGCGGCACCGTCGGACATCGACACCCTCGACGCGGTGGCCCGCAACATCGATGGGCGCACCATCTGCGCCTTTGGCGAAGCCTGTTCGTGGCCGACCGAGAGCTTCGTGGCGAAATTTAAAGACGAATTGGTCGCGTCGACGAATCCGGAGCTGGATAAAGCCATCGTGAATCCCGAATCCGAACTGGCGGCGGCGAATCTGGGCCACTGAAACCTGATCACCGACCAAGCTACCTGATTGAATTTCTGACCCATGAGTGACGAGGGCAAACCGGCAGTCGAAATGGTCGATGTGCAGATCGACGGGGAATGGCATTCATTTCCCAAGGGGACGCGCATGATCGAAGCCTGCCGCATCGCGGGCAAAGAAGTGCCCCATTACTGCTATCACCCGAAGCTCTCTTCGCCGGGCAACTGCCGGATGTGCCTCGTGGAAATGGGCATGCCGCCGCGGACCGCTCCGGGGCAAGATCCGCCGGAGAAAGACGAAAGCGGTCACCTGCCGATTTCCTGGATGCCGCGCCCGGTGATTGCCTGCGCGAACACGGTGGCCCCAAACATGGGTATCCGGACCGAGAGCGATCTCACCCACGCCTGTCGTCAGGGGGTGATGGAGTTGCTCCTCATCAATCACCCGCTCGATTGCCCGATCTGCGATCAGGCCGGTGAATGCCGTCTCCAGGAATTCAGTGTCGAGCATGGCAATGGCGACTCGCGCTTCCGCGACAACAAGGTCAAGAAGCCGAAGAACGTCGACGTGGGTCCCCGTGTCCGGCTCGACGATGAGCGCTGCATCATGTGCAGTCGCTGCATTCGCTTCACCGACGAAATCGCTGACGATCCGGTCCTCGGGTTCACCGAGCGAGGCAGCTACACCACTTTGACGGTGCATCCCGGTCAGCAACTGGCGAACAACTATTCGCTCAACACGGTCGACATTTGCCCGGTCGGCGCGCTGACTTCCAATGATTTCCGCTTCCAGATGCGGGTCTGGTTCCTCAAGGAAACCAACACGATCGACACCAACTGTGCGACAGGCGCGAACATCACCGTTTACAGTCGTCAGAACGAGATCTACCGCATCACGCCGCGGCAGAACAATGAGGTGAATTCCGACTGGATGCCGGATTCTCACCGCCTGAATTTCCATTGGATCAATAGCGAGGCCCGGCTCACCGCTCCGCTGGTCCGTGAGAATGGATCTTTCAAGGAGGTTTCCTGGCCCGATGCCATCAGCACCACCGCCGAACGGCTTCGTGCTTACGATGGTGGAGATGTGGCCGTGATCGTTTCCGCTCGCATGACCAACGAAGAGTTGCTCATGGCGAAGCGGCTCATCGCACTACTGGGTACTGATCAGGTGGCGGCCGTGCCGCGTGCTGGTGAGGCGGATGGCTACTTGGTTTCCGCCGACCGGAATCCGAACATGAATGGCGTGAAGCTGGTGCTCGGAATGGATGATCCGGCAGCGAAGCTCGACGCGATCAAGAGCGGGCTTTCGGGCGGTTCGGTGAAAGCGTTGATCGTGCTGCAGGAAAACCTGATCGATGACGCCGGATTCACGGCGGAAGAACTCGGAAAGGCCGACTTCGTGCTGAGCACCTACCCGATGGCCAATCCCACAGCCGACGCTTCCGATGTCGCCCTGCCGGGTGCTTGTTGGGCGGAAAAATCAGGCACCATGATCAACGTGACCGGTCGCCTGCAGCGACTGAACCGCGCCGTCGATGGTCCCGGACTGACCCTGGAGCCTTGGGAGATCGTGCGTGACCTGATCCAGGCATTGGGCGGCGGTAACGGCATTTACTCAGCGGACGACCTGTTCAAGCAACTGGTGGCCGAGTATCCCGAATTCGAAGGCTTCACTTTGAGTAAAGTAGGTGAACTCGGCGTGCCGCTGATCGAGACGGGTGAAACGATCCCTCTGATCGAACGCGAGAAAGAACGCATCGCCAAGGGCATCGTGGTGGGCTGAACCGAATCGACTGACTGACTGATTTCCTTTTACCTGATGGACTGGACCTTCCTCGCGCTTTCCGTAGTCAAGATCATCGGCCTGGTGTTCCTCGTGATCCTGCCGATGGTGGCGTATTCGGTGTGGGCCGAGCGGCGGGTGTCCGCCGCGATCCAGGACCGTGTCGGACCGAACCGGGTGGGGATTGCCGGCTTGCTCCAGCCGATGGCCGATGGCCTCAAGTTCATCCTCAAGGAAGACTTCACCCCGGACCACGTTCGCAAGACCTACTACTGGATGGCGCCGGCGCTGACGATGATTCCGGCGCTGCTGACCTGCGCGGTGCTGCCTTTCGGGAGCCGCCTTTTCGGCGAGAAAATGGTGATCGCCGATCTCGATGTCGGTCCGCTTTTCGTGTTCGCCATCGCGTCGCTGAGCGTTTACGGCATCGTGCTCGCCGGTTGGGCGTCGAATTCGAAGTACCCGTTCTTCGGTGGCGTGCGTTCGACCAGCCAGATGATTTCCTACGAAATCGCGCTCGGCCTTTCCATCGTGCCGCTACTGATGATTTTCGGCACCCTGAATCTCGGCGAGATCGTCCAGTATCAGGCCGAAAACGGGTGGGCTTTACTTCCGCTCTGGGGTGAAAGTCTTAGCCTGAAAGGCTTCCTGCTTTTCATTCCCATCTTTATCTCCTTCATCATTTTCATGACGTCGATCTTCGCGGAGACGAACCGGCTGCCGTTCGACCTTCCCGAGTGCGAGACCGAGTTGGTGGCCGGCTATCACACCGAATACAGCTCGATGAAATTCGCGCTGTTCTTCCTCGGCGAATATGCCGCCATGATCATCGGTTCAGGCCTCGCGGTGACGCTGTTCTTCGGTGGTTGGAGCCTGCCATTCGGTTGGTTGGCGCCGGAAAGCATCGAAGCGGATGTGCCGTGGTGGCAGGGACTCATCCACATCGGGGTATTCTTCGGCAAAGTCATCGCCATCATCCTATTCTTCATCTGGATCCGCTGGTCCCTGCCACGGTTCCGCTACGACCAGCTCATGCGGCTTGGCTGGATCTTCTTTTTCGAAATTGCCGTCATCAACGTGATCCTGACCGCCGTGATCCTCATCTGGGTCAAGTGACGCCAACCAATAAAGCGAAACACGAACTTTTCTCCGGAATCAAACCTTATGGCTATCGTCGTCAAACGCCCGAAACTGAAATGGTGGGAACAGCTCTATCTGCCCGGCATTTTGAAAGGACTGGGCATCACTCTCCGGCACTTTTTCGCGACGCTTCGCGGAAAGACGAAGGTGACGATGCAGTATCCGGAGGAAAAATGGAACGATCACCTTCCCGAGCACTATCGCGGTGCGCCCGCGCTGGTGACCGACGAGCAGGATCGCGAACGTTGCGTGGCTTGCCAGCTTTGCGAATTCATCTGTCCGCCTCGCGCCATCACCATCAAGCCCGAGGAAATCCCGAGCGAGGACAAGTGGGCGAAGGTGGAAAAACGGCCGCGCGAGTTCGATATCGACATGATCCGCTGCATCTATTGCGGTCTGTGCGAAGAGGTCTGTCCCGAGCAGGCGATTTTCCTGCGCAAGGATTACTCCATCACCGGCACCAGCCGCGCCGAGATGGTGCATCACAAGAAGAAACTGTACGAGATCGGCGGCCAACGCGTCGGCCTGGTCAACAAGTGGAACGAACTCAAATAGTTTTCAGTCTTTAGAATGCCGTTATCAGCAGAGATACGAATGCCACCGAGTTTCCCCACCAGAATCGAGCGCCCCGCTCAACTGAATTCCGAAAACTGAATTCTGAAAACTTTCCGTCTTTCATGACTTTTCTCTTCTACATCTTCGCAGCTCTCGCCCTTATCGGCGGGATCGGTGTGGTGGTGAACAAGAACCCGGTTTCGTCGGCTTTTGCCATGATCCTGAGTTTCCTTGGGCTGGCGGCGCTGTTCATCCAACTCGACGCCTATCTCGTCGGCATTCTTCAAATTCTCGTCTATGCGGGAGCCATCATGGTGTTGTTCCTGTTCATCATCATGCTGTTGGATATTGAGGATGAGGAAGGCCGTCGATTCGGTTTTTTCTCCACCGCTGGCGCGATCGTTGTGGCGGGTGGACTTTTGCTCGTCCTCTCCGGCGTACTGAAGCGCTTCGAGGATGGTGACAAAGTCCTCAAGCCGCTCAAGGCGATGGCTGACGCTCCGTCCGACGTGCGACAGGTCGGCGAACTGCTTTTCACGACCTACTGGTTTCCAGTGCAGATCATCGGCATCCTGCTGCTGGTATCGACCATCGGTGTGGTGGTGCTCAGCAAACGCGAACTGAGATAACGCCTTTTCGAATTTCGATATTTCCCTCAACGCTCTCGCTCTCTCGACCACGTGGAAACCGGACTGACACTGAATCACTTCCTCGCCATCAGCGGCGCGCTTTTCGCGATTGGTTTCGCCGGCGTACTGATTCGCCGGAACATCATCGTCATTTTCATGTGCCTCGAGTTGATGCTCAGCGCGGCCAATCTCACTCTAGTCGCCTTTTCCCGCTTCAATACCACCGAGGCCGGTTTGCCTGATTACAATGGTCAGGTGCTGCTTTTCTTCATCATTACCGTGGCGGCCGCTGAGGTGGCTGTGGGTCTCGCCATCATTGTGGCGCTCTTTAGGGCGCGCCAGACGACTGATGTGACGGAGATCGCTTCGATGAAAAACTGACTGACCCGACCGCTCGAATTTCGCTTTCCCACTGATACATGGACGCCAATACTATCGCCTGGCTCATCCTGCTGCTGCCGCTCGCCTCGGCCGCGGTAATCCTGATCGGCACGCGCCGCGCGGCCGGGGTCAGCGCCCTCATTTCGACCGGTTCGGTCATCGTGACCTTTGTCTTGGCGGTCATCCTGCTGAACCTGCCGGAAGAGGCAAAAGCCGAGCCGCTCTCGTGGCTCAACCTGGGCAAGGACCTGAGCGTCAATATTGGGCTGGTCTTCGACGAGCTGGCTCGTGGCATGATGATCATCGTCACCGGGATCGGGGCGCTGGTGCACCTGTTCTCGCTCGGTTACATGAAGGACGACGAGGGTAAGGCGCGGTATTTCGCGGGTCTCTCGCTTTTCATGTTCTCGATGACCGGGATCGTCCTGGCGGATAATTTCGTGATGATGTTCATTTTCTGGGAACTGGTCGGTGTCAGCTCCTACATCCTCATCGGTCACTGGTATAACAAGGATTCCGCCGCCGATGCCGCCAAGAAAGCGTTTCTCGTCAACCGCATCGGCGACTTCGGATTCCTGACGGGGATCTTCTTCATCTGGATCTCCTTCGGCGGTCTGGAGTTCGACAACATCCTCCACCGGCCGGACCGGATCGGAGTCATCGCCGCCGCCATGCCGGATCGAATGA
>JAGRPB010000144.1 GCA_020439945.1 Verrucomicrobiia bacterium | reverse complement strand
GATGATGACGTCGGGCGTCTTCAACTGAAGCAGGTTCTTCAGACGATTGTTCCGGTTGATGACGCGGCGGTAGAGGTCGTTGAGGTCGGAGGTCGCGAAGCGGCCACCTTCCAACGGCACCAGCGGACGGAGGTCCGGCGGGATGACCGGCAGCACTTCGAGAATCATCCACTCGGGACGGCTGTTCGAAGTGTGGAAGCCCTGGGCCAGCTTGAGGCGCTTGGCGAGTTTCTTGCGGACCTGCTTGGAGCGGGTCTTGGTCATCGCTTCCTCCAGCTCCACGATCAGCGCGGGCAGATCGGTGCGGGAGAGCAGGTCGCGGATCGCTTCCGCGCCCATGCCAGCCTGGAAGGCGTCTTCGCCGTATTCTTCCTGGGCGTCGCGGTACTCCATCTCGGTGAGGAGCTGCGCCTTTTCGAGCGGGGTGTTGCCCGGATCGATGACGATGTAGTCCTCGTAGTAGATCACGCGCTCCAGCTGGCGGGCGCTCATGTCGAGAGCCAGACCGATGCGGGAAGGCATGCACTTGTAGAACCAGATGTGGGACACGGGCACGGCCAGTTCGATGTGGCCCATGCGCTCGCGACGGACGCGGGACAGGGTCACTTCCACGCCGCAACGGTCGCAGATGGTGCCCTTGTGCTTGATGCGCTTGTATTTGCCGCAGGCACACTCCCAGTCCTTGGTGGGACCGAAGATGCGTTCGCAGAAAAGACCGCCTTTCTCCGGCTTGAACGTCCGGTAGTTGATCGTTTCAGGGTTTTTCACCTCCCCTTGCGACCAGGACCGGATGATGTCCGGGGCGGCAACGGTGATGCGGACGTGATCGAAGGAGTCTGAGTCGCGCTGCAGACCAAAGATCTCGTCGAGGTGAGATTCGGAACTCATGGTGGAAGAAGACATCGCTGAGTTTTCGGGGCTAGGGATTCGCTTTTTCTTTAATTCTTTCGGGCTTCAGCAGTCGGCCGGATCACATCGCCAGGCTCTCGTGGAGGAGATCCTCGGCCGATTTCTCCGCGGTGCCGACCGTGACGTCGAGACCGAGACTCTGCATTTCCTTGATCAACACGTTGAACGACTCCGGCGTGCCGGCCTCGAGCGTGTTGTCGCCTTTCACGATGGCTTCGTAAATTCGGGTCCGACCCTGAACGTCGTCGGATTTCACCGTCAACAGTTCCTGCAGGGTGTAGGCGGCGCCGTAGGCTTCCAGCGCCCACACTTCCATCTCACCGAAACGCTGACCACCATACTGTGCCTTGCCGCCGAGCGGCTGCTGGGTAACGAGGGAGTAGGGACCGACCGCGCGGGCGTGGATCTTGTCTTCGACGAGGTGCCCCAGCTTCAGCATGTAAATCTGTCCGACCACGACGTCCTGGTAGAACTTGTCGCCCGTCCGACCGTCATAGAGGGTGGACTTGCCGTTCAGACCGATCCATTCCCAGCCTTCCAGGGCTTTCGCCTCTTTCATGTATTCCATGATCTGAGACTCGGGAATCCCGTCGAACACCGGGGTGGCCACCTTGAAACCGAGCGCCTTGGCGGCAACGCCAAGGTGGGTTTCGAGAACCTGTCCCACGTTCATTCGGCTGGGAACGCCGAGCGGGTTCAGGCAGATGTCGACCGGAGTGCCGTTTTCGAGGAAGGGCATGTCCTCCTCGGGAACGATGGTGGCGACCACGCCCTTGTTCCCGTGGCGGCCGGCCATCTTGTCACCGACGGAAAGCTTGCGCTTCTTGGCCACATAGACCTTCACCTGCTTGATGATACCGGGATCGACCTCGTCGCCGCTTTCGATGCGGTCGAGTTGGCGTTCCCGCTCCATGTCGATGTCCTCGAACTTGCCTTCGAAGCCGGAGATGATGTCGAGGATCTTGTTCCGGACCGGGCTGGGGTCGATCTCGACGTGCGAGTAATTGTCGGCCAGCTTGCGGAGCAGGGTCTTGGTGATCTTCTTGTTCGCCGGAACGATGATCTCGCCGGTACGGCCGTTGACCACGTCCAGCGGGATCTTCTCGCCGAGGAGGATGTCGGACAATTTGTCAGTCAACTGCTCGGTCAGTTCTTCACGGCGCTTGGTGTGTTCGTCTATGATCTGCTTGCGCTGCTTCTGCTGTTCCTTGGGATCCAGCTTCTCGCGGGCGTTGCTGTTTCGCGAGGAAACGCGCACGTCCATCACGATGCCGGTGCAGCCGGAGGGAACACGCAGCGAGGTGTCCTTCACGTCAGCGGCCTTTTCACCGAAAATGGCGCGGAGGAGTCGCTCTTCCGGGGCCAGTTCGGTTTCGCTCTTCGGCGTGATCTTGCCAACGAGGATGTCGCCGGGCCGCACTTCCGCGCCGACGCGGATGACGCCGTCCGGACCGAGATCCTTGAGCGCTTCCTCACCGACGTTGGGAATGTCTCGCGTGATTTCTTCGGGACCCAGCTTGGTGTCGCGGGCGCCGATCTCAAACTCGTCGACGTGGATCGAGGTATAGACGTCGTCCTTCACGATGCGCTCGGAAATGACGATGGCGTCCTCGAAGTTGTAACCGTTCCACGGCATGAAGGCGACCAGCACGTTGCGACCGAGGGCGAGTTCGCCGTTCTCGGTGTTCGGGCCGTCGGCGAGGACCATCCCGGTCTTCACCTTCTGGCCGGCGCTGACGATGGGCTTCTGGTTGATGCAGGTGCCCGCATTGGAACGCATGAACTTCCGGAGAGGATAGACGTGGATGTCTTTCTTCGGATCGCTCTTCAGCTTGTGCGGATTGGTCAGGAACTGCGCGTCGGAACAGGGCAGCTTGCCGTCCTTGGTGGTGACGATGATCTCGGCGGTGGCGGCGGCCACAACACCGTCGCCCTCGGCCACGACCACGGAGCGCGAATCGCGAGCGACCTTGCCTTCCATCCCGGTGCCGACCAGCGGCGACTCGGAGACGAGAAGCGGCACCCCCTGGCGCTGCATGTTCGAGCCCATGAGCGCGCGGTTGGCGTCATCGTGCTCCAGGAAAGGAATCAACGAGGCGGCCACGGAGACGAGCTGCTTCGGCGACACGTCCATGTAGGCGGACTCGGTCGGCAGCACTTCGATGAAGTCGCCCCGGTAACGCACCGTGATGTGCTCGGTGAGGAAGTTGCCCTTGTCGTCGACGATGTTGTTCGCCTGCGCGAAGAGGTGGGTTTCTTCCTGGTCGGCGGTCAGATACTCGATCTTGTTGGTGACCTTGCCGTTGACGATCTTCCGGTAGGGCGTCTCGATGAAACCGAAGGCATTGATCCGCGCGTAGCAGCTCATCGAGTTGATGAGACCGATGTTCGGACCTTCCGGCGTTTCAATCGGGCAGATACGGCCGTAGTGCGAGGTGTGAACGTCGCGCACCTCGAATCCGGCGCGGTCGCGGTTCAGACCACCGGGCCCCAGCGCGGAGAGACGGCGCTTGTGGGTCAGCTCGGAGAGGGGATTGGTCTGGTCCATGAACTGCGAGAGCTGGGACCGGCCGAAGAAGTCGCGAACCACGGCGCTGAGCGCCTTCGGGTTCACCAGCTTCGACGGGGTCATGCCATCGAGATTCACGTCGAAAAGCGTCATGCGCTCCTTCACCAGACGCTCCGTGCGGGCGAGACCCACGCGGCACTGGTTGGCGAGCAGTTCTCCCACGGCACGCACGCGGCGGCTGCCCAAGTGATCGATGTCGTCGAGCACGCCTTCTCCACGGCGGAGATTGAGGAGGTACTTCATCGACGCCAGGAAATCCTTCGGCGTCATGACGCGCTCGTTGTCGTCCACGTCGAGGGCCAGCTTCTGGTTGATCTTGTAGCGGCCGACGCGGGTGAGGTCGTATTTCTTCGGATCGAAGAACAGGCGCTTCAGCAGGGCGCGGGCATTCGCCACCGTCGGCGGATCCCCAGGGCGGAGACGCCGGTAGATATCCTTGAGAGCCTCTTCCTCGTCGTGGGCGGGATCCTTCTTGAGCGACTTGATGAGCAGGTCTTCGTGGGAAGCCGTCACCACCGGGATGTTCTTGATGCCGAGCCCCAGCAGCTGGGTGACCACCGCGATCGTCAGCGGCTCGTAAGCCTTGGCCACGATCACATCGCCATCGACGATGTCGTTGAAAATGACCTTCTTCGCCAGCTCGGCCTCATCCATCGTGGGATCGAGTTTGAGCTTCTCGATGTCGTAGAATTCCTTGATGATGTCTTCGTCGGTCGGGTAACCGATGGCACGGAGAAAGGTCGTGGCGAGGAATTTCCGGCGGCGGCGGCGGCGATCGAGGTAGACGTAGAGCAGGTCGTTGGTGTCGAACTGCACTTCCACCCACGAACCGCGGTCGGGGATGATGCGGAAACCGAAGAGAATCTTGCCGTTGAGGTGCTGATTCGTCTCGAAACAGACCCCGGGAGAACGGTGCAGCTGGCTGACGACCACACGCTCGGCGCCGTTGATCACGAAAGTGCCGCGGCGGGTCATGAGGGGCAGTTCGCCCATGTAAACACGCTCTTCCTTGGTGCCGGTCTCGTCTTTCAGGGAGAAAGTGACGTAGAGCGGAGCGCTGAAGGTCTCGCCATCACGCAGCGCTTCAAGCGACGTGAGTTTGGGCTCGCCCACTTCGTAACGGGCGAAATCCAGCGTGAATTTTTCGTCGTAGGACTCGATCGGGAAAACCTCGCGGAAAACCGCTTCGAGACCGGTCTGCTGCCGTTCGCTGGGAGCCAGATCCTGTTGGAGGAACTCCTTGTAGCTTTCGACTTGAACCTCGATCAGGTTCGGTGTCTCGATCACTTCCTTCAGCTTGCCGAAGTAGAGACGTTCTGTTGCTGCTGCCTTTGCCATGTCGCGGTGCCTGGTTACTGGGTCTGGGGTCGATCGGGGGAGGTTGACGGGCGCCGAAATCCGGGCACGCGAAACGAGAAGCCCACAAAAGGGGTAACGCCGCACCGCCGGGATTTGGTCCCTTCGTTCGTCTGAAAATCCGTTTCCGGTTTTGAGACGACAAAGCCTGGGGGCTTCGAAGCCGCCAGGATTTGTCGCCCGGTTCCGTTCAGGCCGGGAAAGTTGTGATGGGGAAAGCGATCAAATCATTCATTCTCTGTTTTTCGCCGTGACCGCCGCTCTCCCTGTGTTTTTCGGAGAGCGACGGCCGAAATCGGCGAAACAGCCGTGACGTTTCCGGTCGATTACTTGAGTTCGACCTTGGCGCCGGCTTCTTCGAGTTTCTTCTTCATCTCTTCGGCTTCGGCCTTGTTGGCACCTTCCTTCAGGGTCGAGGGGGCGCCTTCCACAAGCTTCTTGGCGTCGGCGAGACCCAGGCCGGCCACCGCTTCGCGGACCGCCTTAATCACACCGATCTTGTTGTCGCCGAAGGAGGCGAGAACCACGTCGAATTCGTCCTTCTCTTCCGCCGCGGCGGCAGCTTCACCACCGCCGGCCGGAGCGGCCGCAGCCACTGCAGCCGGAGCCGCGGCGCTGACGCCCCACTTTTCTTCGAGGGCTTTGACGAGGTCGGACACTTCAAGAACGGTCATGCCGCTCAGTTGATCAACAATGCTATCGATATCAGCCATATTTTTGGTGGGTGTCGTCGCGCCGGCAAGCCTGCCGTCGTTTGAGAAGCGAAGCCTCGCTCCCGACGAGGAACCCGGTTTCAGGTTCGATGAGTTTGGTTTGTTTCAGTTTTTCGCCCCTTCCACAGAAGGCGGTTGGTGGCGAAAATTGGTTTCCGTTGGGAAATAGGTTTTCAGTGAAAATTCGGGAATCAGCCCTGGTCGGCCTTGGCCTGCAGGACTCGGGCGAGCGAGGCCAGCGGCTCGTTGAGCACGGTGACCAGCTGGCGAGCCGGGGTCTGCAGCACTCCGAGAAGCTGCGCCTGCAGGATCTCCTTGGACGGCAGATCGGCGAGAGCTTCGACCTGGGCCGCGTCCAGCGCCGCGCCGTCCAGCGAACCACCGCGCACGATCGGGCGATTGAATTCCTTGTGGAAGGATTTCAGGGCTTTGGCCGCGCCACAGACATCACTTTCGCCAGTGACCACCGCCGACTGGCCGGAGAGCAGCGCCGCCACTTCTTCGGGCAGGGAAGCGGTATCCGCCGCGCGCTTGACGAAAGTGTTTTTCGCCACGTGGAATTCGGAACCGGTGGCGCGGAGGCGCTTCCGGAGTTCCGCGAACTGCGGCACCGTCATGCCACTGTAATCGGCCACCAGCAGGAAAGGAGAGGCATTGATCCGCTCGAGGAGGGTGTCGATGATGAGTTGTTTCTCGGCTTTCATCGTTCAGAAAATCGTTTCAGTCAGAAATAGGGTTTCGGGTTTGACTTTCAGAAAGCTCCCCCTCACTTGCGGTAGGCGCTGATGTCCACCTTGATACCGGGGGACATCGTCGCGGCGATGGCACCGTTGACCAGGTAGTTGCCCTTGGCGGCGGCCGGCTTGGCGGCGATGACCGATTCGATCACGGCCTCGGCGTTTTCCAGCAATTGCTGCGGCTGGAAGGAGGCCTTTCCGATCGCCACCGAAATATTCGCATTGCGGTCAAGCTTGAAGTCGACCCGGCCGGCTTTCACCGCGGCGACCGCTTCGGCGGTGTCGTCGGTCACCGTGCCGGTTTTCGGGTTCGGCATCAGGCCGCGGGGCCCGAGTTGCCGTCCGAGCTTGCGCACCTCGGCCATGGCGGCGGGGGTCGCGATGACCACGTCGAAATCGAGCCAGCCTTCCTGGACTTTCTTGATCATGTTGTCATAGCCAACATGCTCGGCACCGGCGTTCTTCGCCGAAGTGGCCGCTTCGCCTTCGGCAAAGACGAGGACGGTGACTTCCTTGCCGCTTCCATGGGGCAACGGACAGGTTCCACGCACCATCTGATCGGACTGGCGCGGGTCGATCCCCATCTTGAAAGAGATGGTCACCGTCTGATCAAATTTCAGACCGGGAAACTTCTTCACCAGTTCTACGGCTTCGCCGAGCGGGTACTGTTTTTCGGAATCCACCAGCTTGGCGGCTTCCAGGTAGCGTTTGCTTCGTTTTTTCGACATGGTTTTGGGAGCAGTATTCGCGAGCCCGTTTTCCGGACTCTCCTGCGGTTGGTGTTTACGATTCAGGGATTCCCGAAGCCGGTCGGCCGCGGGAAAAAGGGATCAATCAACGACTTCGATGCCCATCTGACGGGCGGTGCCTTCGATGATTTTCATGGCGGCCTCTTCGTCGTTGGCGTTGAGGTCATCCATCTTGGCGCGAGCCACTTCCAGCACCTGGGCGCGGGTCAGCTTGGCCACTTTCTTCTTGTTCGGCTCGCCGGATCCGGACGCGATGTTCGCGGCCTTCTTCAGCATGATCGCTGCCGGCGGCTTCTTGGTGACGAACGTGAAGCTCTTGTCCTTGTAGACGCTGATCACGACCGGCAGGATATCGCCGGCGCTCTGCTGGGTGGCGGCATTGAACGCCTTGCAGAATTCCATGATGTTCACGCCGGCCTGACCGAGCGCCGGACCGACCGGGGGCGACGGATTCGCCTGTCCCGCCGGGATCTGCAGTTTGAGTGATTTGACAACTTCCTTCGCCATCGGGTGAGTCTCAGGTTGGGATTAGGGTAGGGGACTGATTGAGTGGTTTTCGGTAAAATCGGTGATTTGGGGCGGCGGAGCGGGCTCAACCGCGCTCGACCTGCCAGTACTCGAGCGGCACCAGCGTCTCGCGGCCGAAGATGTTCACCGACACCATCAGCTCGCCTTTCTCTTCGTTGATTTCCGCCACCACGCCGGTCTGGCCTTCGAAAGGCCCATCCGCCACGGTCACGGAATCGCCGGGCTCGAACTGGATCGCCGGCTTCACGCTGTCTTCGCGTTCCTTGATCTGGAGCAGCATGCTCTCCACCTCGTGGCGCGGCATCGGCACCGGATTGTCCTTGGCGCCGGCGAAATTGATGACACCGGGCGTCTCGCGGATGAAATACCAGGTCTTGTCGACGAGGCGGTGCTTCTCGTCGAGCAAGTGCATGTTTACAATGACATAACCGGGAAAAAACTTTCGGTTGGTCTCCATCTTGCGACCACCCTTGACCTCGGAGACACGCTCGGTGGGCACCAGAACATCGAAGATGAGATCGCTCATTTCCTCGGCCTCGATCCGGCGGCGGATGTTGTCGCGGACCTTCATCTCCTGGCCGGAGAGGACCTGGACGACATACCACTGATCGTTCGGTGCGGGGACGGAAGGCATGGCTTTAAAAACGTTCGCGAGAGGAAAAAAACAGGAAAGAAGAGAAAAAACTCAGGGACTGCCAACCCGACCGCTGGAAATCCAGCCACCGAACCGACATTCACCCGGGATCATCCGCCGAAACCGACGGTGAGCGCCTTCATCACATTCACCATGACGAAATCGGAAAAAGCGACGAACGCCGCCAGGAGCAGCGTGGCGATGAGCACCACGATCGTCGAATCGATCAATTGCTTGTAGCGCTTGAAACCTTTCTCCTTGGGATCCCACGGCCAGGTTGCCTTGTGCAACTCGCCGCGGACTTCACCAAAAAACTTTCCGACTTTTCCGAACATGAGTGGATGGGGATGGACCAGAGGGAAAATCCGTCAACGGGGAGGAATCGCGGCAAGTCCCGATCGAGAAAGAGGCACCCGAAGCAGGTTCGTTCGGGAGAGGCGTTTCCGAAAAATCTTCCCCATGGAAGCGATGATCCGGAGACTGGCAGGGCAGGCGGGACTCGAACCCACAACCAACGGTTTTGGAGACCGCTACTCTACCAATTGAGCTACTACCCTGTTTCTTTCTCGACTCTACCCTCTTCCTTTTGCCGCCGGGAATCATTCCGGGACGTCGAGCGGAAGGAGAGCCTTGGACTCTACACGGTTTCCCAACCGTTTTCTAATTTCTTCTGGGTTGAATCTCCGGCCGGCGCGGGGCGCCATTCGGGTCATCGTTGTGTTTATTTCTAGGGTCGAGACCGCCCCGAGCCTTCCAAGGTTGCCCTCCGGAAGGCGCGGGGCGGACAAATTTTCAGAAGCGAACCGGAGGAAGAAACGTCACCTCAGCGCGACGCGCCTTCCGTCCCGATCGCCACGATGTCAGTCGAGGATATCAGCCACACGACCAGCACCCACGGTCCGGCCACCTTCACGAATCGCGAAGCGGATGGTCTTTTCCATGGCGATGGGCGTGATCAGCTCGACTTCCATCGAGATATTGTCACCAGGCATCACCATTTCCACGCCGTCGGGGAGCTTGATGGTGCCGGTCACGTCCGTGGTACGGAAGTAGAACTGCGGGCGATAGTTGCTGAAGAACGGAGTGTGGCGACCACCCTCGTCCTTGCTCAGCACGTAGACCTCAGCCTTGAATTTCTTGTGGGGCTTGATGGTGCCCGGCTTGGCGATGACCTGGCCGCGCTCGATGTCTTCCTTCTTGGTGCCGCGAAGCAGCAGACCGACATTGTCGCCCGCCTGACCTTCGTTGAGCAGCTTACGGAACATTTCGATGTCGGTCACGGTGGTCTTCACGGTGTCGCGAATACCCACGATTTCGACTTCTTCCATCTTCTTGATGATGCCGCGCTCGATACGACCGGTGGCCACGGTGCCACGACCTTCGATCGAGAACACGTCTTCGACCGGCATCAGGAAGTCCTGATCGATCGGGCGCTCGGGCATCGGGATGTATTCGTCAACGGCTTCCATCAGCTTGAGGATGTTGGCGCGCTGCTCGGCATCACCTTCGAGAGCCTTGAGAGCGGAACCCTTGACGATCGGAATGTCGTCACCGGGGAACTCGTACTGGCTGAGCAGGTCGCGAACTTCCATTTCGACGAGGTCGAGAAGCTCTTCGTCGTCGACCATGTCAACCTTGTTCATGAAAACCACGAGGGCGGGCACACCTACCTGACGAGCGAGCAGGATGTGCTCACGAGTCTGGGGCATCGGGCCGTCCGCGGCGCTCACCACGAGGATACCACCATCCATCTGGGCGGCACCGGTGATCATGTTCTTCACATAGTCAGCGTGACCGGGGCAGTCCACGTGAGCATAGTGACGGTTGTCGGTTTCGTATTCGACGTGAGCGGTGGAAATCGTGATACCGCGGGCCTTTTCTTCCGGAGCCGCGTCGATTTCGTCGTAGGCGCTGGCTTTGGCAAAACCCTTCTCAGCGAGAGTCGTCGTGATCGCGGCGGTCAACGTCGTCTTGCCGTGGTCAACGTGACCGATGGTCCCGACGTTGACGTGCGGCTTGTTGCGTTCAAATGCTTCTTTGGCCATGGTTGTTTACTGGTTGGAGTTGGTTCGTTCTCGTTAAAGGGTCGTTAATCCGGCCGCGGGCCGGATGGGGTTGCTGCCGTGTGGGTTGCGATTACTTCTGGGTCGATTCCGTTAGTTTTTTATGGAGCTCTTGACGGGATTTGAACCCGTGACCTCTTCCTTACCAAGGAAGTGCTCTACCCCTGAGCTACAAGAGCTACGGGAAATCCCGTTCTGAAACCTTCCCGGAGGGGATTTCAGCGCGGTTTTTTCAAGACGCAGCCGCCCAAAAAAACGCTAAAACGCCCCCATGACTCTGTCTTTCAAGAGGCAAATGCGGGCGCTTCAAGCGAGAACAGGACGGAAGCGTCGCGGAAGCTACGCGATTCGACCCCAGTGTCAAAAAAATTTCTGAAGGATTTCCTCAAAAATCTTGACGAGATTTTCAGACCTTTCGTAATCCCCAAAATAATCAGCCCTCATCCACAAAATCTTCCGCAAAGCGTTCGATGCCAACGGCTTTTCCCGTGGCTTCATCGAGATCGACAATCGCCCCTCTCAGGCCCACGGTCCCACGCGCGACCGGGAAACGCCTCGGAAGCGAGGTCTGAAAACGCTCGACGATCGCCTCGATCTGCCGTCCCAGCACCGACTCCAGCGGGCCGCACATCCCGGCGTCGCAGAGAAACCCCGTGCCGCCCGGAAACACCTGTTCGTCCGCCGTCTGCACATGCGTGTGGGTTCCCACCACCGCGCCGACCCGGCCGTCGAGGGCGCGACCGAGCGCGATTTTTTCGCTCGTGGTTTCGGCGTGGAAATCCACGAAGACCACGTCCGCGCCCTCTTCCGCCTTCAACCGATCGGCCTCTTCCGCCACCACCAGGAACGGATTCTCCAGCGGCGGTTGCATGAAGGTCCGGCCCTGGGCGTTGATCACCCCCACTTTTCCCTTCGCCGTTTCCAGGACCACCGAACCCTGGCCGGGCGTTCCTTCAGGGTAATTGATCGGTCGCAACAGCCGCGGTTCGGTTTCCATGAAGGGCACGATTTCCGCTTGATCCCAGGCATGGTCGCCCAGCGTAACCACCGCGATGCCCGCTCGAAGCAGGTCGATGCAGATTTTCGGTGTAATACCACGCCCCCCGGCAGCGTTCTCTCCGTTGGCGATCACGAAATCGATTTCGCGTTCACGGCGCAGTTCCGGCAGCCTGGCAATGACCGCTTTCCGGCCCGGTTCGCCGACGATATCTCCTAGAAACAGAATCCTGAGCATGATTTAATTCGCGTTGTCCCGCCCCGAATCGCTAGACTTTGTCTCCCCGTATCGCCCTGCTCGCAACCGTTTCCTCTCCCGCAATGCTCAACCTCCGGATCACTCGCTGAACGACTCACGCCAATTCTCTCACTCCCCTTCCCTGATGTCAGGCGGCCGTGCGTTGGCCCGGTCCGTTCGCATTTTCTCGTGGCTGGCGGCGATGGCCGTCCCGCTGGTCCTGTTTTCTCAAATCGCAAAGTCCTCCGGCAACGAGGCCGGCTCTTCCGAAGCTCCCGATACGGTGGCGGAAACAAAGGCTCCGCTTCCCGTCTATGACGAGTCCGAGATCTACGGCCCACCACTGCCACCGCCGCCACCACCACCGTTCCCAGTCATCGCGCAAATGGGCAGCCAACCCGACTGGTCAGCGCTCTCTCCATTCCAACGCACCATCACCCACGACGAGTTCGTCCATCTCCTCGACCATTGCTACGCCCGCAAACCGGAGGACTACCGCGATCTCATCCAGATCTGGCCCGACCGCGCCCGCATCCGGAAACAATCCACCGATCCCGAGGCCGGCTTCTACGATCTCTACTTCCTCAGCGATCGCCGGAAACCCGCCGACATCCCCCGCTACTGGCGCACGCCATGGGAGGTTCCGGCCCTGCCCGACAATGCCGATCACCCCCTTCGTGGCATTCATGTCGCCATCGATCCCGGCCACATCGGCGGTAACTGGGCCGACGAGGAGGGCCGCTACTACAAGATCGGAAAAGACACCATTCCCGTCCAGGAAGGCGATCTCACCCTCCGAACCGCAAAACTGCTCGCCCGCAATCTTCGCATCCTCGGGGCCACCGTCAGCCTCACCCGAACCGAACTCCGGCCCGTCACCGATCTCCGCGCCAGCGACCTCGAGGACGACGCCCGCGCCTGGCTGCGGCAAAACCAGAGCCTCGTCTCCGATTCCCTCGTACAGCGAACCGCCGAGCGATTTTTCTACGTCAGCAGCGAGATCCGCACCCGTGCCGAGATCGTGAATACCGAAATCCGACCCGATCTCGTCCTCTGTCTTCACTACAATGCCTCCCCGTGGCGAAATCCCTACCGACCCGCTTTCCAGTCACCCAACCATTTCCATCTCCTCATCAACGGCTGCTACTCCCGCGCCGAGATCGCGGAAGACGACACCCGGCAGGAAATGCTCCTGCGCCTGCTCCAGCGGACCTACTATTACGAACTCGCCCTGGCTCACGACATCGCCCGCACCATGGCCGACGAGACCCGGCTCCCACCCGCCAGCTACAACGGCAACAGCGGGAAAAGCGTCAGCGACGATCGCTACGTCTGGGCGCGAAATCTCCTCGCCAACCGGAAATACCTTTGCCCCGTCGTCTTTTTCGAGCCCTACTGCATGAACCACCGCGAAGTGCACGCCCGCATCCAGGCCGGCGAATATCGCGGGCTGAAGGAATTCAACGGCGTCTACCGAAAAAACATCTACCAGGAATACGCCGACGGCGCGACCGCAGGCATCGTGAACTACTTCCGGCGGGTGCGTGGTAATCGCAGCTATTAGCTCATAGCTTTTCGCTGTTCGCCGCTGAAAGCCTAGAGCCAACTGCTCCCCCCCTCTCCCATGATCGAAAACCCCGTCAAATACATCGTCGTTCTCATCGGAGTTTTCGGGCTCATCTACCTGCTGGTCGAGCTCTTCGAGAAAGCCACCGAATTGCCCGAATGGCTCACTCCGCGCCTCGCCGCCATGTGGGTCACCTTCTTCGTCGCCCTCCTCTGGCTCCTCAAGTCCATGGCGCCCGCTCAGTAAGCGTGGAGCTTGGAGCAAGGAGCGTGGAGTCGAACGAAATCCGGATTGCCCTCCCCCGAAAACGAAAGGACCGCCTCCCCAGATGTCTCAGCTCCCTCGCCCCTCGTCCCTCGATCCTCGCCCCTCCGTTCTCATCGCCGGCGTCGGCTATCTCGGCGCGCCCCTGGCGGAAAAACTCGCCGCCTCCGGTTTTTCGGTCGTCGGCCTGGCCCGCTCCGCGCCGGACCTAACAGGGTCAGGTCCCGGACCCTACCCTGTTGAATCCGCCGATCTCGGTGACGCCGATTCCATCGCCTCGCTGGCGAAAAGGATTGGCCCCGTTTCCGCCATCGTTCACTGCGCCAGCTCCGGTCGCGGCGGGGCCGAAGCCTACCGCGCCGTGTTCGTCGACGGCACCCGACACCTGATCGAGAGCTTTCCCGGCGCATCGCTGTTCTTCACCAGCAGCACCAGCGTCTACGGCCAGACCGACGGCTCCTTAGTGACGGAGGCATCCCCCGCCGACCCGGATCGAGAAACCGGCCAACTCCTCCGCGCCGCCGAAGACCAGGTGATCGCCGCGGGCGGGACCGTTCTCCGGCTCGCCGGTATCTACGGCCCCGGGCGTTCGGTGCATCTGCAGAAATTTCTCAACGGCACCGCCGCCATCGAGTCCGGTGACGTCAGCCGATTGCTCAACCAGATTCATCGCGACGACGCCGTCGACGCCATCGTCCACCTGCTGGGGCTATCGACAGAAAAGGTGAGCGGTCAGATTTTCAACGTCGCCGACGACACCCCGCTCTCCCAGCGCGCCACCTACGAAGCCCTCGCCGAGTATTTCCAAAAGCCGCTCCCTCCCGAGGCTCCGCCCGATCTCAACCGCAAGCGAGCCTGGACCCACAAGTCGATTTCGAACGCCAAACTCCGCGCCACCGGCTGGGCGCCGGCCCACCCCAGCTTTCCCGGTGCCCTGAAAACCGACCCCACGCTCATCGACTCAATCCGGACGGTGATCGGTGATCGGTGATCGGTGATCGGTGATCGGTGATCGGTGATCGGTGATCGGTGATCGGTGATCGGTGATCGGTGATCGGTGATCGGTGATCGGTGATCGGTGAT
>JAGRPB010000143.1 GCA_020439945.1 Verrucomicrobiia bacterium | reverse complement strand
GGGGCGGGTTGGAAGTGCGGACAACGATCCGCTTTCGCTGCCTCTCTCACCGCTGAAGCTTCCGGTGGCCGAACCTCTCGCGAATCCCGGCGACCGGCCGCATTATCTCCGAATGCGGATCGACCCTGGTTCGGGTGATTTGAAACCCACCGGCCTGCAACAGTCCCACGCTCTCTTCGGGCTCAGCCGTGCCGATGCCTTGTTGCGATTGGAGGCTGGACAGTCCGTGGAGAGCGGTGAAGTGGTCAACGCCTGGCGTCTCTAAGTGCCAAAATTCGAGGGAAAAAGCGTTCGACACCATCGGGCTTTGCCCCCATCGGTAGCCGGTCATGAACGGCCCCCAAGTCACGGACCTCCACGTCCGCTTCAATGTCCCACTGCCCGCGCCCGCGCTGCTGATGCACGAGATGCCGCGCACCGAGTCGCAGGCGAATCTCGTTCTCGAAACCCGCCAGCGGATCGATGCCATCCTCCGTGGTGAGAGCGATCGTTTTCTCGTCGTGGTCGGCCCTTGCTCGATTCACGACACCGAGGCCGGGCTGGAATACGCCCGCAAACTGGCGGCTCTGCGTGAAGAACTCGGCGAAAAGCTCGAGTTGGTGATGCGGGTCTATTTTGAAAAGCCACGCACCTCGATCGGATGGAAGGGGCTGATCATGGATCCCGATCTCGATGGTTCGGACAATCTCGCGAAAGGCTTGCGCCTCGCCCGCCGCTTGCTCGGTGATGTGCTCGATCTCGGCGTGCCTACGGCGACCGAATTTCTGGATCCCATCACGCCGCAATACATCGCGGACCGCATCTGCTGGGCGGCAATCGGAGCACGGACCGTGGAATCCCAGACGCATCGCCAGATGGCCTCCGGTTTGTCCATGCCGGTCGGATTGAAAAACGCCACCAATGGCGCGCTCCAACCCGTCATCAACGCGCTCCAGGCAGCCAGTCATCCGCAGACTTTTTTCGGGATCAGCGCCGAAGGCGTGGCATCGCTCGTCAGCACGACGGGAAATCCCAGCGCCCACACCGTCCTGCGCGGCGGAGACAACGGTCCGAACTTCGACGCCGCCAGCGTGACCGAAGCGCGTGAACGGCTCGAAGCGGCCGGCATGACCCCGGCCATCATGATCGATGCCAGTCACGCCAACTGCGACAAGGACTACGAAAAGATGCCCGGCGTTTTCGATTCGATTGTCGACCAGCGGGTCGCCGGCGAAAAAGCCATCATCGGAGCCATGCTGGAAAGCAATCTGGTGGCCGGTAATCAGAAGATCGATCCCGACCTCAGCAAGCTCACTCACGGACAATCGATCACCGATCCCTGCATCGATTGGGAGACGACCGAACGCATTCTTCGCAATGCGGCGGCGCGCCTCTGAGGTCGCTCGTTCGCGGGAAAGGCTGGCTTGCGGGGTGGTGGGGTATTCCGCTACCGTCCTGCCATGTTCTCCAGATCCGCTCCTTTCGGGTTGCTCCTCGGTCTCGGCTTTTTCGCCGGGTGGCCTTTGCCTGCTCAGGCAGAGACGCATCAGCATCGTGCCTGGGAAATCTGCGCCGAAAAACGTCACCTGGCGTCCGGGAAACCGCTCGATCCCGATGCCGATCATGCCGGGAACGGACGGAAGTATGCCCGGGATCGGGAAATCGATGTCACCCATGTCCGCCTTGAAATCGCTCCGGATTTCTCGACTCGCAGCTTGTCCGGTGTCTCGCGGGTCGAGTTCGCGCCCATCGCGAAATCGCTGAAGCAGCTACGGCTCGACGCGATCGATCTGCGGGTCGACAAGGTGGAAGCATCGGCCGAGATCGAAGCCTGGCAGGTGACGGACGACGCCATCATCGTGACGTTTCGCGAGGCCATTCCCGCGAAAGCGAAGAGTTGGGTCAGGGTCACCTACAGCGCCGAACCCAAGGATGGCTGGTATTTTCGCACCGAAGCGATGGGCTATCCGGCGGGGGACGATCATTTCTGGACCCAGGGCGAGCCGGAAACCCACCGCCACTGGTTTCCGGGATATGACTATCCGAACGAACGGTTTACCAGCGAAGTCATCTGCCGGGTACCCAAAGGCATGACGGTGCTGTCGAACGGGCGGCTGGTTGAAGAGAGTCAAGTCGGCGACCAGACCCTGTTTCATTGGAAGCAGGAAAAGGAGCACGTGAACTACCTGATTTCAGTGGTGGGCGGGCATTTCAAGAAGTTGGAAGCGAAATATGGCGACCTCCCGCTGGCCTTTTACACACCGCCTTCCGAGTTCGCCGAGGCGGAAAACTCCTTTCAGGATACCGCGGAGATCCTCGCCTTCCTGGAGGGGGAAATCGGGATCAAGTTTCCGTGGGCGAAATACTTCAACGTCTGCGTCACCGATTTCGTCGCCGGGGGCATGGAGAATACCAGCGTCACCACGCTGACGACGAACACCCTTTTTTCCAAAGCGTCGGAGAACCTGCACACCTCGCATCGACTCGATGCCCATGAGGCGACCCACCAGTGGTTTGGGGACCTGCTCACCTGCAAGGACTGGTCCCACATCTGGCTGAACGAAGGATTCGCGACCTACTACACGCATCTCTACGACGAGCACAAACTCGGGGTCGAGGAAATGCGTTACCAGATGTTTGGCGACGCCCAGTGGGTGCTGTCCCAGAAAGACGACAAGCCCATCGTGTGGCGGGAATATGACGATCCGTTTTCCCAGTTCGACTACCGCGCCTATCCGAAAGGTGCCTGGGTTCTGCACATGCTGCGAAGCCAACTGGGGCCGGATCTGTTTCGCGAATGCGTGAAGACTTACGTGGAGCGGAATCAGAATCAGAATGTCGTGACGCACGATCTCTCCGCGGTCGTCGAAGAGTTGAGCGGTCGTTCATGGGACGAGTTTTTCGATCAATGGGTCTATCACGGCGGCAATCCGGAACTGAAGGTCACCTACGCGTGGGACCAGGTGAAGAAACTGGCGAAGCTGTCTGTCTCGCAAACTCAGAAACTCAGCGAACGGGTGATGCTCTTTGATTTTCCGTTGCCGATTCGTTTTGTCGACGAGGCGGGCGAGGTTCACGACTCCACCATCCGTGTTCACGAGAAGTCCGAGGACTTTTTCTTCGCCCTTCCGAGCGCGCCGAAGCTCGTTCGTCTCGATCCGGAGGGAACGGTGCTCGCGAAGATCGATTTTTCCCCGCCCAATCCGCTCCTGTTCGCCCAATTGGAGAATCCGGATGACATGCTGGGACGGCTCCTGGCCGCCAAGACGCTGGGGGGCAGGAAAGACGACAAGAGTATCGATGCCTTGAAAGCATGCCTGAATGGGGACGGCTTTTACGGGGTGCGAATTGAGGCGGCCAAGGCCCTCACGAAGACGCACACCGAGGAGTCGCTGGCGGCGCTGCTGGCCTCACGGGATCAGGAGGACGCTCGCGTTCGGCGGGATGTGGTTCAGTCGATCGGGAGATTCTACCGGGATGAAGCGCTGAGTGCCCTTCGGGAAACTATCGAAGCGGAGGAGAATCCCGACATCGTCGCCGACGCCCTGAGCGCGGTCGGCAAGTTTCCGGAAGACACGGTCCGACCGATCCTTGTGTCGGCTCTGGAGCGCGACAGCTATCGGCACCGGATTGCCGTGGCGGCGATCCGCGCCCTGAAGGACCAGGCCGACCCGGCGGCGGTGGATCCGCTTTTGAAGCACCTGAAATCGAGCGAAGCCGAGTTCACCACTTCGGATTTCGGTCGCGCTCTCGATACGCTGGCTTACTTGGCGAGACACCTTGAAACCGAAGATCGGGAACCGGTTCGTCTTTACATCGCCGGTTATCTTGATTCGCCCAAGGAAAAGCTGCGCCGATCGACGATCGAAGCGCTTGGAACGCTGGAAGATCCCAGGTCGCTCGCCGCGTTGCAGACATTCGCGAATTCCGACGATGACGAGTCCCCGGAAAAAAAGGCGGCAGACGCGGCCATCAAAAAGCTGAATGCCGAAAAGGGACAGGCGGAAGAGGTGAAGGATCTCCGGAAGGAAATGCTGGATCTCCAGAAAGAGCTGGGAAATCTGCGCGCCACTTTCGAAACGCTCTCCAAGCAGCTGGAGGAAAAAGAAAAGGCGGCGGACGAAAAAGATTCGAGGGATGAAAAAGCCAAGGATACTCCGAAGAAATAGTTTCGATCAGAGATCCTTGTCGTTGAGATACCATTCTCCGTCTTCATCGAGAATGAAGTCGCTCGTCTCCTTGTTGGTTTCCCCGTCCTTCATCACGATCGTGTAGGTCACGCTGGAACGGTTTCCGGAAAAACTGATCCGCTCGACGACGACTTTCTCGAGTCCGCGATGTTCGTAGAGTTCCACGTACCATTCCCTCAAATCTTCATTCACGCCCTCGATCCCGTAGGCTTTCAGGACTGCGGGATAGATGTAGTTCCCCGTGTAGTCCATCATGTTCTGATCGATGATGTAGATCAGTTCCAGCAGACGTGGCACCGGAGATTTCAGCGCCGAATCGTAGTTCGGGATCAGTGACTGAACAGTAACCGAAATATTGACCTTCTTCGACTTCGGCGGCGCCTCGGAATCAGCGGCGCGACCCGTGGTTGAAAACAGTGCCGCGGAGGCGATAGCGGCGGCGAAAAACCGGAGAGAGACCTTCGTCTTCATGAAGGAAAGACGTTCGGCGGTTCCCGCATTGCAAACAAAATCCCCGTTTCAGACCGGCACCGGGATGCCCGCCGATTCGCGCAGGGCATCGAGCACACGCATGTTGTTCAGCGTGTCGTCCTTGCTGATCCAGGGAGCCCGGTCGCCGCGAACCGCGCCCGCAAAGGCATCCGCTTCGATCGCGTAGATAGGCTCGGCGTCGATGGTCTCGTATTTTTCGATCGTTCCGTCGGTCCGCTTCAGCGCGAAACCGTCTTTGCCAAACCAGAAGGCGTCGATGGCGATCTGTCCCTCGGTGCCGGCGATGTAGGTCCCGGGGTCCGATGCGACCGTCATGCCGCAGGTGAACGTGGCGAGAAATCCGTTGGGAAAAGTCAGGGTCCCGGCCGCGTAATCGTCCACTCCAAGCGGGTGCTTGTGGGCGACCGCCTGCGCGGAGATCGGTTCGCTTCCGGCCAGGGCGCGCGCGAAATTCACGCAGTAGCAGCCAACATCCATCAGCGAACCGCCGGCCTGCTCCGGATCATAGCGGGCGTCGTCGGGACTGGCGGCCCGGGAAAACGTGAAATTGGTTCGCATCAGACGCAGGTCACCGATCCCGCCGGTCCGCACGAGGCGGATCAGCCGCTGGATGGTCGGGTGGGCCCGGTACATGAAAGCCTCCACGAGAACCAGTTTCTGATGCTCGGCATAGGCAAACATCTCGGCGGCCTCGGTCGCGTTGCGGGCGATCGGTTTTTCACAGAGGACGTGTTTGCCCGCTTCGAGCGCCTTCATTGTCCAGCGATGATGCAGACCGTTGGGCAGGGAAAGGTAGACCGCGTCGATCGCCGGATCATTCAGGAGCGCTTCATAGCCGGCGATGGCGCGCCCACCGAATTTCTGCGCGAAAGCCTGGGCCGACGATGCGTGACGCGAGGCGGTGGCTTCCAGCAACCCGGTCCCGGAAAACGGGAGATCGGTCGCGAATTTCGTCGCGATCATTCCCGTGCCGAGAATGCCCCAGTGCAGATTGCCGGATTTCAAGGACATGACATCAATCGTCCCGACGCATTTCGGATGCCAAACCGGACGGCAACACTCACGGTTTCAGAATCACCTTCATCAGCCCTTCCTCGTTCCGGTAGAGCCGTTGAAACCAATCTCCGCCCTCGGCCAGGTCCGCCACAGCGCTGATGAGCGGTTCCACTTTGATCGAGCCGTTCGCCACCGCTTCCACCGCCTCGGCATATTCACCCGCCGACGCGCAGCTACCGAAAATGCTCAGCTCTCGGGTCACCACGGCCTGGAGCGGAAAAGGCACTTCGGCTTTCAGATTGCCGACGCAACCGACGCTGCCGCCTTTGCGGACGCTCTCGATCGCCAGCTTGATGGTGGGGCCGAATCCGACCACCTCCATCGCCACATCGGCGCCATCGTCGTTGCCGACCAGTTCGCGGATGCGCGCCGGCGCCTCGTCATCGGAAACCAGCGAATGATCGGCGCCGAGTTCCTTCGCCAGGGCCAGTCGCTTTTCATCGATATCGACCGCGATCACCGTGCCGGCGCCTTTCGCTTTCAGCGCCTGGATCACCAGCAAGCCGATCAGTCCGGCGCCCACGACGACGGCGGAATCTCCCGGTTTCAACGGCACGCGATTCACGCCGTGCAAGGCGATCGAAATCGGCTCGGCAAACGCGGCCTGCTCGAAGGGAATGCCTTCGGGCACCCGGTAGAGAATGTGCTGTGGCACCGCGACAAATTCGGCGAAGGCCCCGTGGCGGCGATAGTCGTCGCAGGACACCCCCAGCACGTTGCGATTCGGGCAGAGATTCACATTCCCGGCCAGACACGACGGGCATTTGCCGCAGTAAACCGTGGAATCGAAAGTCACCCGGTCGCCTTCCCGCCAGTTCGTCACCGCCGAACCGATCTTCATGATTTCACCGGCGGCCTCGTGACCCATGATGATGGGAGGCTGACGGCGGCCGGAAGATCCGTCCATCCCGTGGATGTCCGATCCGCAGATGCCGCACGCACGGACGCCGATGAGGACATCTTCCGGGCCGATTTCCGGCTCGGGTGCGTCGCCGAATTCGAATTGGTGATAAGCGGTGAGGGTGAGAGCTTTCATGGTGAGCGAAATAGGGAGCGACTATGGTGGCAACTGTTCCGATTGAAAACCGGAAATCCGTTTGGTTGAACGGCTCCTGGATGGTTCAATCCAAGCGCCGCATCCGAACCAGCAGCTCGCGGTTTTCGCGTCCCTCGTAGGCGTCCGCCGGAACCTGTCGCTCGACGATTTCAAAGCGGCCGCTTTTCTCGAACCGGTCTATCAACTCTTCCTGCGAACTTCCGTGCGGGGGACCGCCGCCGGGTTGGTGTTCGTCATCGTAGGGGTCGAGATAAAACACGCCGAGCAACTGGCCGCCCGGTTTCAGAGCGGTCCAGACCGCGCGCACGTAGTCGTCCCGCAATTCCGGAGGGATGGCGCAGAAACAGGTGTGTTCCCAGATCCAATCGAAGGCCGCCAGCATGCCCTCGGGAAGGTCGAAAAGGTCGCCCTCCTTGTAGCGTTCGCGGTGAATCTGAGGAATCTCCCGGGCCATTTTTACCGCCGTTGGAGAAAGATCCAATCCGACCACTTCCGTGCCGGGCTCGCTCGCGATGGCACGCACATCGTGCCCCAGGCCACAACCCGGCACCATCACCCGACCCGTCATTTCGCCCGGGTGCGCGGCCAACCAGTTGACCAGTGGCGGGGCGGGTTCGCCTTTGTCCCAGGGCGTGTGTTCGTCGAGGTAGTGTTGGTCCCAGTCAGGTTGCATGGCGGCGAGAGAGCGATCGCATATTCTGGCACAGGGCGCGTGGTCCCGCCAATGCCTTCGCGGAGGGGCGAAAGCGATCTTCGCGGGATTTTTTCTTGAGCGGAAACCGATGCGCCCACATTTTTCCGGAGATGGCACGTGCTTCCTCCACCTCATCAGCCAAGCCCGGCCGCCTCTGGCGCACGGTTGGCATCCTCGTTCTCATCGGTGCCGCCTACTGGTATCAGGAGAAATACCTCGGCGGCGCCGAAGTGTTCGAACAGGCGCAGGTTCCTCCGGTGGCGGAAACCGCAGAAGCGCCGTCGGGCGTCGAGGAAAGCGCCAAACCGGAATCCAAAAAAACGGCCGGTTCCGCCGAAAAACCGCAGCCTTCGCCGGAAAAAACAAATGACCGGGTATCGGATGGAAAGGTGAATGGTTATGACAAGTTGGCCGCTTGCCGACTCGTCGATCACCGCAACAACGACGGCGACAGTTTCTGGGTGCGTCATGGAGATCGCCAGTTCGAACTCCGGCTCTATTACGCCGATACCGCTGAAAAGTACCTGAGCGATCGCTACAAAGACCAGCGCCGGCGGGTGGGGGAACAGGCTCGCGATTTCGGAGGGATATCCATCGATCAGACCGTGGAACTCGGCAAAGCGGCAAAGCTTTACACCGCCCGATTGCTCGAAGGAAAATCCTTCACCGTTTACACCAAGTGGGAGCACGTTTACGGAAGTGATCGGGTCTACGGCTGGGTCGAGATTCCCGGAACCGATGGGGAATACCTGAGCGAACGCCTCGTCGACAAAGGCATTGCCCGCATTCACACCAAGGGCGAGCCCTCACCCGACGGCGCCAGCTACGGTCAGTACAAGGCGCACCTCGAAAAACTCGAACGCGCCGCCAAGGAAGCCCACCGGGGAGCCTGGGGACTCAACTGAAGTCCGGGAATCGATTCAACAGGGTATGGTCGGTGACTTGACCCTGTTGGGTTTTCGCGATGGTTTTGGGATACGCGCGGTCAGCGACCGCGCCTACATTTTTCCGAAGGCCGCGTTGCGAGCGTGGCTCGCTGACCGCAGTAAGTAAACGGTCACCGTTGCAGGCCCGGTCGCTGACTGCGGTGGGTAAATGGCGCTCATCATTGTAGGCGCGGTCGCTGACCGCGCTGATTTCACGGTCGGATCTCGATATCGACCCGTCGATTGGCTTCGGGATTTCCCTTCACCGGACGCGAATTCCCGAGGCCCTTGATTTCAATCCGGTCGCGGGGAATGTCGGCGGTGGCGAGATAGTCGCAGAGGAAGCGGGCGCGGTTCTCGCTGATGTCGTGATTGGTCTCGGCATAACGGGAATCATCGGCGTGGCCGCAGAGCACCACCGTGGCCTTGGGAAATTGCTTGAGGGCGTTCTTCACTTCCCTGGCAACGCGGTTCCATTCCTTGGGAGGCGCGGCGCTGTTGATGGGATAGAGCAGGGGATCGATCTTCGGCGTTTTCGGCTTGGCGGGGGCGGGGCGTTGGTTCGCCGCCGCCATGTTGCGTTTCGATGCCTCCAACGCGGCGGCAGTCTGGCTCTGGACCCGCTGGAGCACGTTCTGCAGCGCCGCGACTTCCAGCGTCTTGCGCCGGATCTCGGCGGCCGATTTCGTCGCCATTTCACGGGCGTTGGCTTCGGCTTCGGCCAGTGCCCGGGCGGCGTCGTTCTCGGCCTGCTCGAGTTGTTCTTTCAAGGAAGCCACTTCCCGGGCGGCTTTGGCGGCGGTTTCTTCGCTGATGGCTTGCTGCTTTCGGGCTTCCTGTTCGGCGCGCGCCAAGGCTTCCGCGGCGGCTTTCTCGACCTCCTGCAACTTGGCGCGGACGCCTTCGACTTCGGCGGCTTTGGCGGCGATCGCCTTTTTCGCTTCGACGGCCTCCGCGAGGGCGTCTTTTTCGGCACGCGCGATGGCCTCGGCAGCCTGCTGCCTCACTTTTTCCAATTCCGTTTTCAGCTGATCAACGGCGGCATGCTTTTCGGCGAGCGCCTGGCGTGACTCGTTCGCCAACTCGCGCGCCTGTTTTTCGGCGGCGGTGAGAGCGGTCGCGGCGCCTTTCTGGACCGCCACCAGTTCCTGGCGCAATGCCTCGATCTCGCGAGCTTGTTTGTTCAACGCCTCGTTGGCGGCTTCCGCCTGGCGCCTCGATTCTGCTTCGGCGCGAACGAGGGCTTCCCCGGCCTTTTTCTGCAGGTCCCTGAGCGATTCCTGCAGCGAAGCGTTTTTCTTTTTCTCCTCGACCAGATCACCGGCGGCACCGGTCAGTTTTTTCAGATTGCCGCGGGCTTCCGCCAGCTGTTTCGAGAGACTGTCGACCTGGCTCTGCAGGGTCGAAATCGCCTCCGCCTTGTTGGCGAGTTCCTTGTGCGCCTCGTGGAGACTGACTCGGGTGTGTTCGAGTTCGTCCTTCGTATCCGCGAGTTGCTGCTGCAGTTTCTTGCCGCCGGGTGGACGTTTCTGATCGCCTTTGCCATCCTTCGGAGCGGTGGCGGCGAATGCGACGGTAAAGCTCGCCGCGAACCACCAGAGGGCGGTGGCGACGAAAAGGGAACGGGGATTTCGTGGGGAGGAGGGTTTCACAAATTCACTCTGAAAAATCCGCTGTGACGCGGCGAGTGAATTCGGGAAAAATCTTTTCTAGCGATTTGAAGAAGTATTGAAGTGATAAAAAAGCCAGCGAATGGATTGATTTACCCGAGCGATACCTCTCTGGATTGGTTTCGCGCCGATTCCAGGCAGGCGTCGAGTATCTGCTGCGTCTGAAGCGCGATCCGCGGCCAATGATCGTCCGGTGAATTTCCCAACGCCAGTTTTGCGAAGGTGCGGAACAGCTTGGTTTCCTGAGCGTTAACGTGACTGCTGGAATATTCGGATACGGCGTGCCGCGTGTCGTGGCGTTCCATCCGGAAATCACAAACGTCGGTTTCGAAATGAGCGTTCGAGGCGATGAAGGCGAGCTCACTGTCGTAGTAGGGCAACACGAAGTCGCGCATGTCGACGTTGCCCAGGGTCCCACTCACGTTCGCCCACTGCTGGTGCTCGGTGAGAAAGCTGCAGTAGAAACTCGCGGTCGGCCCGCTGGGGTAGAGCAACTCGCCGGAGAACTCGATCGGCACGCCGGTTTCGGTCTGCGCGATGATCCGCCCCGTCACGGCGGACGGCCTTTCCCAGTTCATCACCCACTGGCTGAACCGGATGGTGTACCAGCCGAGATCGCCGAGGCTGCCCAAGGGTTCCAGCGAGGCGTCGACCCGGATATTTCCGCCGGCGAGAAAATCCTCGGGCGCGAAAAAGCTGAACTGACTGGCGATGCGCTTGATCGTTCCCACGGTTTTGCCGTCGTCGAGCACGTCACGCAGGGCCGGGAGACGGTCGCTGTGCATGAACATGACGCCGTCCATGAACTGAACCCCGGCATCCCGGCAGGCGGCGATCATTTCCTCGACATCGGCGGCGGTGCTTCCGCAGGGCTTTTCGCAGAGAACGTGCTTTCCGGCGCGGGCGGCGGCGATGACCCAGTCTTTCCGAACTCCAGTGGGCAGCGGAATATAGACGGCGTCGATATCGTTCCGCGCCAGCATCGTCTCGTAGCCGGCGACGGCTTCGGGAGCGACGGAAAAAGGGTGCTGCGCCTGGTTTTCATCGATCCACTGTTGAGCTCGGGCGGCGTCGCGACTGGCGACGGCTTTGACGATTCCGTTGCCGCTGTTGAGAATGGCCAGCCAGTTTTTTCGCGCGATGGTCGCCGCGCCGAGGATGCCCCAGCGACAGGTGGGGGAGTCTGAGTCGTTCATGGCCGCCAAGTTGGGGAGAATCCGGGGAAATGCCAATGCGAAAAAGGTTTTGGTTGCCGCGGGCGATGCGTCGCGAAGATTGGCCGTGATGGCAGAGGACTTGAAACCCTATCTCGAATTCGCCCGCGAAACCGCTCGTGAAGCCGGGGCACTGACGCTCCGGTATTTCCAGACCGACGCGGCGACCGCCGATTACAAAGCCGACGACACACCGGTGACGATCGCCGATCGCGAGGCCGAACAACTGATTCGACAACGCATTGGCGAGCGCTTTCCCGATCACGCCATCGTGGGAGAGGAGTTCGGCGAAGCCGAATCGGACGCGAGCCACCGCTGGATCATAGATCCTATCGACGGCACCAAGTCCTTCGTTCACGGCGTGCCGCTGTATGGGGTGCTCCTCGCGCTCGAAATTGATGGGCGTGTCGAAGTCGGTGTCGCCTTTTTTCCGGCTCTCGACGAGATGGTGTCGGCCGCCTCGGGGCTCGGTTGCGATTGGAATGGCAAGGTGGCCAAGGTCTCCACCGAGACGCGACTCGATCGCGCCGTCTGCTGTCACATTGATACGGCTTACTTCGGAAAGAATGGCAAAGCCGAGCCGTGGAAGCGCCTGCAGGAAGCCGTCTACTACAATGCCGGTTGGTGCGATGCCTACGGCTACCTGCTCGTCGCCACCGGCCGGGCCGAGGTCATGCTCGATCCCGTGATGGCGGTGTGGGATTGCGGTCCCTTCCCACCGATTTTCCGCGAAGCCGGCGGCTACTTCGGCGACTGGCAGGGCAACGAAGGAAAGATCAACGCCGGCGAAGCCATGGCGACCACGCCCGCGCTCCTACCCGCGGTGCTGGAGGCGTTGGGAGGATAGCTCAGAGATTTTTTCCGCGGCGAATCACTCTTCGCCGCTCTTTCCCTTCTTTTTTCCCTTGCTGGGAACGGGCGGTACTTCCTTCTTCGGCAGGGCCAGGGCGAGGCGGTCTTTCACGCCGGCGAGTTTGGGATCGGTGGCGACGTTTTCGTATTCCATGGGATCGGATTCGTGATCGTAGAGTTCCTCGTCACCGTTGGCGTAGCGGATGTAGCGATAGCGGGCGTCGCGGACGGCGTGGTTGCCCTTTCCATGCGTGCATAAGGCCACGTGTTCCCACGGAGCGGTGGGATCCTCGAGCAGGGGCATCAGGCTGGGGCCCTTGACGTGTGAGGGAGTGGAAACGCCGGCGATTTCGCACACGGTGGGATAAATGCTGAGGTAGTCCACCGGGGCCTGGCAGATGGTGTCGGCGGGTGTGATACCGGGCGCGGTGATCGTGAGCACGGTGCGGGTGGCCTCCTCCCAGAGGGCGAATTTCCGCCAGTGCTGCTTCTCGCCGAGGTGCCAGCCGTGGTCGCTCCACAGCACGATCGCTGTTTTGCCGGCCCGAGGGCTTTTGTCCAGACCATCCAGGAGTCGCCCGATCTGGTCGTCGAGATAGGAAATGGTCGCCAGGTAACCCTGCACCGCCTTGTGCCATTGGTCGCCCTCGATGACGGCGGCATGGTCGCCTTCCGGCTTGGCCATTTTCACGGCAGCGGGTGGGAGGTCGTCGAGATCGTCGTCGCGGAAAGCCGGCAACTCGATCTGGTCGAGGGGAAAGCGCTCGAAGTATTCGCGGGGAACGTACCAGGGGAGGTGAGGTTTCACGTAACCCACGGCGAGGAAAAGCGGCTGTTCCGAAGGCTGGTTCAATTGGTCGATGGCCCAGTCGGTCAGCTTGGTATCGCCCATGTCCTCGGTCTTGGCGTCCAGCGGACCCCAATCGAAGTGGTCCTTGTTGAGACCATTCACATTGGAGACATTCTTTCCGGCGGTCGGGAACAGGCCGACCCATTCCGTCCAGGTATCCTTGCGACCTTCGCTGGCGAATCCGTGGTAGATCTTGCCGCCGCCCAGTGCGCGATATCCCTCGGCGAGGAGATGGCGGTTGAGCGTCAGCGTTTCCGACATCACGCCCTGTGCGGGATCACCGTTGGTGTAGATGCCGGTTTCGAAGGGACGAAGACCGCTCATGAGGGCGGCGCGGGAGGGATTGCAGGCGGGCGCGGCGCAATGGGCATTGGTGAAGGTCACCCCTCGCGCCATGAGCCGATCGAGGTTCGGCGTCTTCGCCTGGGGATGTCCGCCGAGGGCACTGGTCCAGTCGTTCAGGTCATCGATGGCGATGAAAAGAATGTCCGGATGATCGGCGGCGCGACTGGCCGACGCGAAGAAGAGCGAGGCGAGCATGCCGGACGTGAGGACGACGAGAAGGGGGAGTTTCATGGGTGAAATCTGTCGGAATTGTTGGTCGATGACAATTGCCAAGTTGGGCGTCCAATCTCAGAAATTCGGGAAAAAAATCTGACATCGGGCGTCGAATTCGCTATACATCTCGACAACGAACATGAAACACCATCACGCATTTCCCGTGGCGGCTCTCGCGATTCTCGCCGTTTGGTCCGGTAGGTTGGAGAATGCCTCGGGCGAGCCGAATTCTCTGACTGAGGAAGAAAAGTCGGCCGGCTTCGAACTCATTTTCAACGGATCGAGTTTGGAAAGTTGGGAGCAGGACGGCAACTGGGGGGTGGAAGACGGCGCCATCGCCCGCAAGGACAAGGGCGGTTCCCTGACTTGGAAAGTGAAGCCGGTGCCGAATGATTTCGAATTGCGATTCGAGTGGAAGGTCGCGGAACGCAGCAACAGCGGAGTCTACTATCGACCGGGCCAGTATGAGTACCAGATCCTCGACAACGACAAGCATTCCGACGGCCTGAATCCGCGGACCAGTGCGGCATCGTTTTATTTCTGCGTGGCTCCGTCGAAGGACGCGACCAAACCGGTGGGCGAATGGAACGAGGGTCGTATCGTCTGTAAGGGGACGGTCATCCAGCATTGGCTGAACGGAGAGAAAGTGATCGATTTCGACTATGCCGACCCGCGATGGAAGGCCGACGTCGAGCGCCTGGCCGAGCGGGGCGGGGATGTGAAGGCTCGGGGTGCTTTCCTGTCACTGCAGGATCACGGGGATCCGGTATGGTTCCGTTCCATCCGGTTGCGAGAAATCGCCAAGGACGAGGATATCGGACATGAAACCGTCGAACCGGCCGAGATTCCCGAATCCGCGCTGAAGAAGGAAGCGGTGCTCCTGGACCGGATTCAAAAGAACCGCGAAGCCCGGGAAAAAGCGGTTCAGGGCAAGTGAACGGGCCGGACT
>JAGRPB010000142.1 GCA_020439945.1 Verrucomicrobiia bacterium | reverse complement strand
CTTCTGCCGCCGCACCAGAAATAGCGCGATCCCTCCATAAGCGAAAATGAGGAACCCGATGAAGTAGATCGCGGCGAGTGCAGGATTCACTGAAATCGGACTGGGAAGCTATTGTAAAAAAGCAGAGACCTCATCCTTTCAGCACATCCTCAAACCACAACAACGCGGCTTCGCCTTCCTTGCGGGCGATCTCGCTCAGCGTTCGGCTGTGGCGAATGCTGTTCCGCATTTCGGCAAGTTGACCGAACTTGGTGGCAAGGGCCTCCTTGTTTTTGAATCGCAACTCGAACCGTGGCCAGAGCGACTTGCTTTGAATTGCATCCTGCAGTTCGCGAAGATCGGAGAATTCCAGTTTCCCGGCGAGTGTGTCGTGAAAGTTGCTGTCGAAGGACGCGTCCTTTTTGGCGGCCCTAGCGATCTTTTCGTCCAATTTCTGCAAGAGATGGGGCGGCAACTCGGAGGGGTCGCCATTCAGGGTACGCTCGATCAGGGATCGGATCGCCAGCTCGGTCTGTTCGACCTGCTCGTCGAGCTCGCGAAGATGCGGGCTCAAGTCGAGACGTTCCTTGATGAGCAGGTTCTCGATTGCCTCCTGGATCGTGCGTTGACGCTCGCTGATGAAGGCCTCGAAATCCTCTGTGCCGAATGGATCACGCAGGAGAATGTCCAACGCCGTTCCGGAGATGAGATGCGACTCCATAATGGCGCGCACCGTCGTTTCGCCATTCGCCTCGATCAGGTCGGGGAGGTATTGATTTGGTAATCGACTCCCGATCACGTTGCGGTTGGTGTCGGCGGTCAGGGGTGTCCGGTTGAGGATGGTGTGAATGGCGTCCCCCTTGATCCCGAGATCATCCTTGGCTCGGGAAATCGGCACGATGTGGTGATCGTCGAGTTCGTCATGATGGGGCACGTTGCTGGTCATCCAGTCGCGAGCACCCTTCAACACGAGCAGGTTAAAGATGCCCTTGTAGACCGAGGATCCCGTGTTGGTTTCCTTACGCAATTCGAGATTGCGAAAGCGCTGGGAAAATTCGGCAATCAGGCCGGGCTGCGCGGCTTCGTCTTCGATCCAATCCTTGAGATCGAGAAAGTCCCGTGCCGTGGTCGATTCCACGGAACCGGAGTAGCGACTGGTGAAAACCGAGGCCCAATACCAGTGCCGAATCTTCCGTTGGGCATCCATCTGCCGATTGGGAGACACGGACCGGACATGCTGGCGAATGGCGGAGAAAGCCGGCAGGATGGAGGGATAAGGCAGGTATTTCGAAGAAATAGCTCCGTATTCCTGAGGATGACTAAGCACGCGAATCGAATCCTCCATCGCATCGACGGCCATGTCCCACTGCTTCTCGAAATCGGCGATGCTGGGCACCAGAACCTCCTTGCGCCGGGTGCCGTCGGACTCGCGAATCGGTTTCTCCTGTCCTGGAAGGAGGAAATACAGGTACTTCGGCGAGCAATAGGACTGCCGCAGGATGGACATTACCTGGAGGAGATAGACATTCAGCTTGTCGCTCTCGACGAATTCCAGCCGTGTCTTGGCCTCGCGCCACATGTGCTTAAGCTGGAGCCCCTTGGGTTTGAGGAGCGCGTTAATGAGATCGAAGACGTCCAGGCGCACCCCCTTGCTGTTGATCTGTGTGAAAATGTCGCAGACCTTGTCCACGCCGATTTCGCGGTCGAGCTCGATATAGGAGATCTGGTATTGCTGAGTGATTCCCTGAAGATGCTCACCGAATGCCCGAGCGTTCTCCGCGTGAACCATCGCCTTTGCCTCCCGTTCCTCATCCCCCGATCCGCGGGCGCCCGCGGCCTGCTCTTTCCAATAGGCTTCGTAGCCCTGGACCCAATTCGGTAGGTCCCATCCTCCGGCCCCGATTACGGAGAGGGGAAAAATATGCTCCCGGTATTGGTAGTCACTCGATCCCGTCAGCGTCTTCCGACGCTTTTTGTTCCAGTCGTAGTCGAACGCCTCGTCGTATTCCTCGGCCATGAATCGATCGACGTGAATGAAGTAGTAGTAGGGATTGCTTCGGGAAGGCAGTGGAATCTCCGGCGCGGTGAAGGCGTAGTTCATGGCCGTGAGTCGCTGTTGGCCGTCTAGCACGATGTGCTCCCGCTTCCCGTCGCCAGAAAAGCCGTAGACGTCTTCACAACTCAGCGCGTCAAAGTTCTCGTCCTTCCCCTTCCACAGCAGAAGGCTGCCGATGTAATAGTCGAGAAAGATCGACCGCATCAGGTCACGGATATCCCAAGGTTTCCACTCGAATTCTCGCTGAAAATCGGGAATCACGAAACGCCCTTCCTTGAGGCGAGAGACGAGAGTGTTCAGACTGATGTGGTCGGGTTTTTGAGCATCTTTCATCGGAAAAGGATTCTCTCAAGGCTCTCGATCAGTTTCTACGCCTTTTTGATTCCTCGAACATTGTTCGGCGTTTCGCTTCAATGTTCGGCGGGGAAGAAAACCCGGACCATCGAGTTCATCCCGGAAAATGTGAAAAAGGGTCAGGAATTGGATAAATTCGGGAAATGGTTCGCAAACAGACAAAGAGATTCCATCGGTCTCGAACAGAACTACTCGTTCATTGCCATCTTCCCTAATCGTATTCCCTTGGTTTGCAATACGTTTCTCACTAGTGGTAAGCCTTTCCGCTTTCGAAATCTGGATCGTCACTTTTCCCGACTCAGCATGTCGATCTTCTGCCAGATTTTTTCGCTGAGACCGGTGGTGAGATTTTCGATTTCGTTCACGGTCGCGACGACGGTGGAGTCCTCGAGTTTCTGCACGTAGAGCGCGGCGACTTTGCCGACGAGCGAGAGCATCTCGCTGCAGTAATCGAGGTAACGACGCAGGAGGAAGGCATTGAGCGTGGTCTTGGGCGACGACCGGGTATCGGATCGACCCGAGATCAGGCGATCCGGGTCCTTGGTCAGTTGATGCATGTCGATGACGTGGGCGATGGAGCGCAGCTCGTGAAGCGCCTGCAGGGCCCGCTTGCGCTTGAGCCGCGCCTCGAGCCCCCACACGAAGAAAACGGCGAGACTGATCAGGACGACATCGTTGATGCCGGCCTCCAGCGTCTGAATCCACTCGATGAGGGAAACGTCCGCGGGCAACGCTCCGGGACGCAGGCCGACGATGGTGATGGCGATCCCGGCCAGGATCATGGCGAGGAGGAGATACCGCAACGACCGCAAGGCCCACATCGGTTGGCTGATCCATTCGATGCGGCGCTTGCTGCGAGCGCTGACTCGTTCCAATTCGCCGCAGACCCGGCTGAGCCCGGAGTCGGGAAAGCGTTCGAGGATGCGGTTTTTCAGCGACGTGACGGTCCGGAGCACCTTCTCAGGATCCAGCTCGAGGAATTCGCGGGTCTCCTCGTCGGGCGTCTTGTCGAAGCCGACATCGTCAGAATCCGGCAAAGGCTCAACCTGGGCTTCGGTCGCGCCCGTTTCGCTCGCTTCGGCGGAAGTGGAGTTGGTCTCTGACACGGTGATCGAGCCGGGATTTGATCCGGCGGTCACGAGGAGTATAGAGAAGTAAGCGAGGCATGGAAGCAACTCTTTCCCAAAACACCTCGGAGTCGGCCCAGGCGGCGCTGTTCGAGGTACTGCTCTACTACCACTATTTCCGGCTCGCGGATCCGGAGGCCTATTTCCGCGTGCATCACGATCTGTGCGAGCGCCTGGCCCTGCGGGGGCGCATCCTGATCGGTCACGAAGGTCTGAACGGCACCGTATCGGGACCGATCGAAGCGACGACGACCTACCGCCGCATTCTCCACGCCGACCCGCGCACGCGCTCGATGGCATTCAAGATCGATCCGAGTGACGATCATGTGTTTCCGAAACTCTCGATCAAGCTGCGCCCGGAAATCGTGACGCTCGGATTGTCGCCAGAGGAGGACATCGATCCCAACGAGCTGACCGGCCAACGACTGGAACCGGCGCAGTGGGCCGAAGCGATGCATGATCCGAACGCGGTAATCATCGACGGGCGCAATCGTTACGAGTCCGAGCTGGGCCATTTCCGGGGCGCGATCTGTCCGGACATCGAGAATTTCCGCGACTTTCCGCAGTGGCTGCGGGAGCACGCGGACGATCTTCGGGGAAAGAAGGTGCTGACCTACTGCACCGGCGGGATCCGCTGCGAAAAACTCTCCGGCTTTCTCCGCCGCGAGGGCTTCGACGACGTCTACCAGTTGCACGGCGGCATCATCCGTTACGGCCACGATCCGGAGGTGCGCGGCCGCGATTTCGACGGGCTCTGCTACGTGTTCGATCAACGCGTGGCGGTCGAGGTCAATCACACCGAGACCCGACGGATCGTGTCGCGTTGCCGGCATTGCGACGAACCCTCCGCCCGCTATCGCAACTGTGCCTGGGCTCCGTGCAACGACCAGGTGTTTCTCTGCGAATCGTGCGAGGAAAGCTTCGGTCGTTTCTGCGGCGAAGCGTGCCGGGAAAAAGCCGCCCGCGCCGGAAACGAGGAAGCGCTTTCCCCGTAAACGTGGACGATCAGCTCGCCGCGCCGGCGCTGTTGTTGCTCATGGGCCGTCCGATGCGGCGCCAGAACGGATCGAGATGGCGCGCCACCGCTTTCAGGGCCTGGTCGCCCTGTCCGCGTGCGCTCTCCTCTTCGATGAGTCGATCGGCCGCATAGAGGATGGCGACATCGGCGTGGGCCATTTCGATCACGTCGACGTAGCGCATGGCCACGTCGTCGGACGCTCCCATCGCGGCGATCGTGTCGTAGTTGAAGGGCGCGGACGGATGGGAAAAGAGGACCATCTTTCCGGAGCGCCGACCGTCGGCGAGGCGATGAAGCATGGCGCTCCAGAATCCGAAGTTTTCCGGCGACTCGAATCCCATGCAGACCAACGATCCCCGCACATGCCAGATCAGGCAGGGGCGTTGGAAAAGCATCTCTTCCGCCTGGGAGACGGCCGAAAACTGCGCCCCGATCGCCTGGATGACACGGCGAATGCGATAGGGCTGCCAATCGAGATGGGTATTGGCACGAATCTCGGCCTCGAGTTCGCGAAATCGACTGTGAACATCGCGCGCCCAAAACGGATTGTCGGCGGGGTTTTCGCCCTGGGATTGAGGATGATGGGGCGGCGGGGAAGCCTGCCCGTTGGCGTTGTCCCTGCTCTTTCCATTGGCCGGTGGCTCCGGCGAAAAGGGCATCTGATGCCGGGAGGGAACTTCGGAGCCCGAGGGAGATTGGGTCTCGCTGAGCGCCCGCGCCCCCCCACCCCGGATGTCGGCGATGATGGCCTCGATATTGGTCAGACCACGCGTCACATCAATTCCTGCGGCCCGCGCGGCGGCAGAGGCGTCTTCGATCCGGGCGCGAATGCGCGGATCGTCCTCATCGTGACCGGAAGGCGTCGGCGCCGGCGGTGGCGATTCGGGTTTGGGCGGCGTTTCGCGCGGCGTCGGAGGAGGTGGCACGACCTCCGGAGCGGCGGGTGAAGCTGGCACCACGTCCTGGGGAGGTCTCGATCGGTGGGTAGCGGCCTCCTGATCCGCCGCGCTGAAGACATTCGCGGCCGGTTTCGTTTCGGATGGCTTGGACGCCGGTGGCGTGGATCGGGTTGGCGTCGGAATCCGGGGATCGGAGCTTCGGGTCGACTGACGCTGGTCTTCCGCCTCGCGATCCCAGGCCCGAGCCGCGCGGCGCAGGACTTCGCGCGGGTAGAGGGTTTCCAACTCACCGGAAAAACACGTTTCCCGGTGCGCGGTCATCCAGCGGTCGATGTCGGATTCAAACCAGCCCGCTTCGTGCAGGCGCGAACGAAGCAGCGCTTCCGCCTCATCGAGAGTCATTTCGCCGAGGGGCGCCGCCTCACCGGTGAGTCGATCGATCCACGCGCTGGGAATCTTTCCCTCGAAAATCGACTGCCACACGTCCTCGTTCAGGCAAAGCAGGGTGACACTGCGCGGGACGGCGAAACGCAACTCGGTCAGGATCTCCGCGATCCGCATGCCCGCGGTCTCGGAGCCGAAGAAACCGTCGAGGTGATCCGCGATGAACGCCACCGGACGGCAATCCGATGCGATGCGCAGGAACTGATTCAACCGATCGCGGGCCACCGCATCGGTCCATTCCCGCATTTGATCGAACACGGTTGTCTTCGGACGTGCCGCATCCTGGAAAAAGCGGTTCCAGAAAACGAGATCGTCGAAGCCGACCCGCCAGCGCGTGCTGAGCGGCCCGGCCACCGCGTCCATGATCTCCGGCGAGCGCTTCATCAGCCACGGCACCAGGCGGTTGCTGCTTCGCGGGTCGAACACCTCGCGAAACTGGAGGCGAAGCGCGACCTCGGACTCCGGGCTTTCCTTTTCATCGATCACCCCGTGGTCGAGGGCGTAGCGAACCAGGAGCGATTGGAAAAACCGCGCCGTCTCGTCGAAAAGCGAGCATCCGGGATGCTGCGGGCAACGCGCGGTCCGATACTGGTTGAAAACCGAGGAGAGCATCGTCTCCCACGCCACCTTTCGCGCCGGATCGAAGGGCAACGAAACCGGGGCGATCAGGCTCTCCGTCACCGCCCGGACGCGGCCGACGAGGTGGCTTTTTCCGTATCCGGCCCGCGGCGCGGCGATCAGGATGGTGCGCCCGGAGCCGCCCCAGGTCGCATGACCCGCCGATTGCCGGTCGGCAATGAGACTCTCGAAGGCGCGGATGCAGCGGGTCATCGCCTCGCCATGGATCTCCTTCACCCCGGGAATCGGGGAGATACCCGACGCGAAGACATCCTCGCGGAACGGGTTCGGAGCCGTTTGCGCGGCTCCATCGAAGATCGAATCAAGGTTTCGCATGGACTGGCAGGAAATCTACGTCAATTCCACCACAAGAGCCGCAAAAATGCAAACTTTTTGTATTTTTGAGAAACAATGTTCAGAGTCAATTCCGGAAACTGTTTCTGTTATGATTCTTTTAGTCAGTTGTGATCTTATAGATTGGCCCGCCCGTTCGCGCAAGTGAATGCGTCGATTTTCTTCCATCCGGCCACCGAATCGAGACTTCCGCGGTTTCGGCTTGCCGATTCTCTTCTGTTTCCCCTTTCCCCCAACCAAAGTGAAGGCGTGGCAGGCTTTGGCTGAGGTAACCCGATCCCGCGCGGATCTCCGCCACTTGAAGCGGCAGACCGGCTATCGCCACCGCGACGCGGGCGCCGATCGCCGTGGGATTTCCCGTCGGTCCCTGTAGTTCGATCGCCAGCGGCGAGCCGGCGGACGCGTTTTCCTGATTCAGAAACAGCGCCGGTGAACTCTGATTCACGCCAAAAACCAGGTCCGGGCGACCATTTTCATCCACGTCTCCCACGGCCAGGCTCATCGCATCGCCCGGGACGGCAACGCCGCTCTCGAGTGGCCATTTTTCGTCGAGGGAGAACGAGGAGGCGTCGCCACCTTCGAGCGATCCGTTCAGCACCAGGCTGAGCCCCCCGTCGTAGGGGCCGGTTTCCTGCTGAGGAGTCAGGAAATTCTGCGCCAGGACCGCATCGCAAACGCCGTCCGCGTCGATGTCGGTGAGAGCGATGCCGAAAACCGGCGCCAGTTGAGCCATGTCCGGAAGGGCCCGTATTTCAAATCTCCCCTCGCCATCATTCAGCAGCAGGATCGAGTCCAGGGTCGTCGCCTCGAGTCGCAGGGCGTGGGAGAGACGGTTGTCGCTGTAGATTTCATCGAGCGTCGAACTCGCCCAACCGTGGTAGGTGTTCACTTTGCTGAGCAACGACGGCATGGCGCGACTGGAACAGCTCAGACCGCAACAAGCAATGCTGACCCTTGTCGATCTTCGCCTCAATGAGGTTTTTCTTTCCCTCCCCACCGAATTCTCCGTAGTAGATGATTTCCGGCAACTCGGGCGAAGCGTGGTATTTCGTGTTGTGGCCGAGATTTCCGGCCACCAGGTCGATGTCGCCATCACCGTCGAGATCGCGCCCCGCGAGGCTGTTCCAGAAACCGGTCGCCTCGGCCAGACCGGCGGATTCGGTGTCGTCCATCAGGCTGCCCTCGCGATTGCGAAAAAGGCGGATCGCCCCCCATTCATGGGCCACCAGCAAATCGATCCAGCCGTCGGCATCGACATCGGTCCAGAGCGCGGAAGTCACCAGGCCGGTTTCCTCGAGACCGAACGCCGCCCCGCGATCCGTGAACGTCCCGTTTCCGTCATTCACAAGCAGCCGATTCCGCGCCGCCACGGGATACTCGCCCGGCACGACGCGTCCGCCCACGAAAAGGTCGAGATCGCCATCCCGATCGAAGTCAGCCGCCGTCACCACGCTGCCGCTGGCAAAGCGATGATCGGACGGATCGGGCAGCCGCTCACTGGCGTCGACGAATTCGCCATCGCCTTCGTTCAGGTAGAGCCGGTCCGCGAGTTCCGCCTCGCCCGGTTCGCATTCCACGCTGCCGCTGACCACGTAGAGATCCAGGTCGCCGTCGCCGTCGGCTTCGAACCAGAGCATCCCCAGGTCCTCGCGATCCGCGTCGCCGGCGATGGGCTCTTTCGTCCGAAGCGCGAAGACCGGCTCGCCGCGAGCATCCAGCCCACGACTCAGCAACAGCCTGCCCGGCTCGCCTTTCGGCCCCCCGATGAAAAGATCGGCGTGACCGTCGCCATCCGCATCTCCCCACGCCAGACCGGGGCCGAGCTGCGAATGCTGGTGAGGCAAGAGGGGTTGCCGGTAGAAATCATCGAACGGCTGCTCGTTGATCGTCAGCTGAGAGAAAATCTGCGAGGGCCGGAATGCCGGGGTGATCGTCTCCGGCTCGGGGGCCGGCGTTTTTTCCGATGGCTCGGAAATCTCCAGGAACCGACCCGTCGCCAGGTCGGAAAACTCCTGCCGGATCCCACTGGGCCACTCCACGGTCAGCCGCTTCACCGTGGTGGCATTTCCCACGCCGAAATGCATCACCGGCTCGTCCGATTCCTGGTAGCCGTTTTGCGTCAGCAATCTCCGCGACTGCATTTCACCGTCGGCATTCTCGAGAGTCACCTTCGCCCCGACGCCGAACCGGTTGCTTTCGTTTCCGCGCAAACTCAGCATCAGCGATCGTCCCTCACCGCGATCGGCGGCGCGGTTTTCAAAGAGTCCCGGCGGCTCCTCAAGCCGGGTCGTCACCAGGTCGAGATCACCGTCACGATCGAGATCGCAGAGCGCCGCGCCGTAGGTCATCGTCTCCCGCTGTCCCAGCCCCCAGGTCTCACCCGCCTTGGCGAAGTGCCAGTCCTCCGCGTTGCGAAAAGCGAGGTCATGCTCCCGCAGTTCGGGACTGTCTTCGAAGAAATCCCAATCCTCTTTCCCGACCCGCTCCGCCGGGCTGGCGGTGTTCAGGTCCGAGTTGTTGAAATCGCGGGTGTGCCCGGTGGTGAAATAGAGATCGATCCGCCCGTCGCAATCGAGATCGCCGCCTTTCACCGTCCAGGTCCAATCCGTCTGCGCGATGCCCGCCTGTCGGGCGCATTCGAAAAAGAGGCCCGCTCCCGTGTTGATGAAGCAGGTGTTCACCATGTTCTGCCTCGGCAGCCCCGCCGCATACATCTGGTCGAACGCCGCCCCCATTTCGCCCATGGTCACTTTCTGCCGGTAATGCGTGGTCGGCGCCATGTCGGCCACCACCAGGTCGGTGCGACCGTCGCCATTCAGATCCTCGGCCGCCGCACCCATGGAAAACCAGGTGGTGTGCTGAAAGAGGTCCGCCGCCAGCTCGACGAAGGTGCCGTCGCCCTGGTTCCGGTAACACGCATCGGTCGCCGAAAAGTCGTTCGCCACGTAGAGGTCGAGCAGCCCATCGCCGTCGTAATCCCACCAGACGACGCCATTGGTGTGGGTGGGTCCGGTGCGCAACCCGGCCACTTCCGACACGTCCGTGAAATGATCGCCATCATGCCGCAGCAATCGGTTGGGCCGGCCGCATTCATCGAATCGCGGCTCGCCGGTGAGGGGATCGATCGAGCTGAACGCGAAAAAACGATCATAGGGCGGCAGCACCCGCCAACCGTCATCGGTCTTTTCCATCGGCACTCCACCCTCCGGTCTCCCGCCCTTGCGATACAGCGCATTCATCACCACGAACACGTCGAGATCGCCGTCGTTGTCGAAATCGGCGAAGGACGGCATCAGACTGGCGTCGGCGAGGTCAAGCCCCCATTCGGCGGCGGCCTCGTGAAAGGCGAAGACCCCGGGTTTCGAATCGTTCAACCAGAGCCGGTTCGGCGCGTCGTAACGGCAGAGATAGAGATCCAGGTCGCCGTCATCGTCGATGTCCACCATCACCGCGCCGGTATTCCACGCACCCTCGTCGGCCAGAGCCGGGTCGACGGTCACCGCCTCGAAACGCAGGGCATCCCCCGCCCCGACATTTTGGTAGAGCCGATTCGGCACCGGCCCCACCGCGAAAAAGAGATCGGGCCATCCATCGCCGTCGAGATCGCCCGCCGCGACACTGCCGCAAGCCATCGCGGAATAGTAGAGCCGCTTGTCCGGATGATCCGTGTCGATCGGAATCACCAGATCCAATCCGCTGACGTCGGCCGCAATGGCCTCGAAAAGCGGGCCTTCCGATGGCGCGGATTTCGCGGAGAATGTCCGGACCTCCCGCAGCCCCGGAGTTTCCGCTTCCACCGGACTGAAAAAAACACCCACCCACCAGCAGAACGCGGACAAACAGAAAAAACCAGAAACCTTCATCTCTTCCTTTTACCGGATCGGGCGCGACGATTCAACCTACGGGTGCGAGTGCCGGTGCGACGCAAATTTTCCACAAATTCGCAGACAAGAAGGTTCGGCCTCACCGCTTTCTCAGATGAAACACGCCGGAAAATTTTTTCTCCGGCCAATCGTTCTCTGAACGTCCGCCATGCAAACGCCTGATTCACAGGAACCGAATCCCCTCGAAGATCTCGAAGCCAGCCTGCGCAAATTGACGCCGGCCCCTCCCTCGGCATCGTTCGAACACCGGTTGGGTCGCGAACTCGACCAGTTGACGGAAGATCGGCGGGAAAACCGCATCATCTGGGTGCGTTTCGCCCCCCTCGCCGCCGCCGCCTGCCTGGTTCTCGCCGGCGCCTGGCTTTTCCAGCGCCAGTTGGCGCAGTCATCCACGGCCTCATCGTCCGGTAACGGCCAGCAGGTCGCCGCTGAAACTGCCCCGGAAACGACTCCACCCGCTCCCGCTCCCAGCCAGCGTTTCGTTTCTCCTCCGCCCCTGGATTCATCGTCCGTGCCGGGCGATCGCCTGGTGCCGGTGTCGTCACAGCAGATCCTGCGACAGGCCTCGCAGGGCGATGTGGTGGAACTGCCCGATCAGATGCCGGCCCGCGAATTGAGGCTCGAATACGACGACGCCTGGCATTGGCATGATCCGGAAACGGGCACCAACATCCGCGTTTTTCGCCCTCGCGAAGAGACACTGCTGGTGCCGATCGAAACCGACTGAGAATGCCACGGAGCCCTGATCTCCTCCCACCTCGACCATCCCCATCCAACCCTCTCAAGTCCGGCGATGAAACCCTCTTATGTCACCCGCCTGCTCGGCCTCTGCGCCGCGGTCGCGCTGGGCATCCCCGCCTTTTCCCACGCCGAGAAACCAAAACCACCACGCCCCGATCATCCCTCCGCGGAATCGAAAACGTCGCCCGCCACCGAGGTGCGTCCCTGGCTCGGCGTGGCGACTTCGCCGATCGCTCCCGTGTTGCGTGAGCACCTCGAACTCCCCGAGGGCTTCGGCGTCCAGATCGAGTACGTGGTGGAAGGCAGCCCCGCCGACAAGGCCGGCCTGACCGAGCGCGACATTCTCACCCGCTATGACGACCAGCTCCTGACCACGCCGGAACACCTCGCCGTCCTGGTGCGCTCGATGAAAAAGGGGGACAAGGTCACCCTGACTCTCATCCGCAAAGGCGCCGAGCAAACCGTGGATGTGACTCTCGGAGAAAACGAGGTGCCGGTTCAGCCCGAATGGCCGCAACCCGGCTATGGGTTTCAATTCCCCAACGGACCGGAAAACTCACGGCAGTGGCAGGATTCGGTCAAGCGCTACCAGGACCGCCTGCGGGATTGGGTGGAACGTGCCGAGCCGCAGCGTTTTCATCCGCAACCTCAACCGGAACCGCCCGTCCGTCCCGAGCCCGAGATGGCGAGACCGGGAAAACCCGCCCTGCCGCTTCCCGAGGACCAACCCGAAAGAAACGCCAAACCACCTCGGGAAAGCGCAGAGACAATCCCCGGTGATGGAGCTGGAAAACCGCCGGCACTCTCGGTGCGTCCCGGCTTTCCCATCGAAGTTTTCAGCGGAGCCGGATTGATCCGGATCGACAATGAGGAGGGCGAAGTCTCCATCAAAGTCGAAAACGGCGAACACAGCATCAAGATCGTCAACGCCGATGGGGAAACCGTCTACGAGGGCGATTATGATCCCGAGAAAGGTCCCGAGGCGCTCCCGGAGGAGGCCCGCAAGCAGCTGAAAAAGATGAAGCTCGACGATCTGAAATTGCTGGGCGTACCCCAGGGCGGCAATGGCACCACCACGGAAACCAAGACCGAAATCAAGATCCAGATCGGGACCGATCCGGATTCCGAGCAAACCGATTCGCACCAAAAGGACGGTCTGTTGTGAGCCTCTTTTCGCCGATCTCCCAAACCGGACGGCCTCTCGGGATCGCGGCGATCGCCGCGACACTCTTGATCGGGTGCGGCCGCCCCCCCGAACCCGCCGATCCGGAAATCCCCGTGCCCAAAGCGACAGAAGACGCCAGCGCCGGATCCGAAATGCCCCCGATGGTCTATCGGGTCCGCGGCACCGTCCGCAAAGTAACCGATGGCGGTGCCATGGCGGTGATCGATCATGAAGAGATTCCCGACTACATGGAGGCGATGTCGATGCCCTTTTACCCGAAAGATCCGGCTGTCTTCGCCGATCTCGAGCCCGGGCAGAACATCGAGTTCGATCTCCACGTCGACGGAGACAAGACCTGGGTGGAAAACGTGTCCGAACTGCCGAAGAGCGCGGTGCAGATCGCGACGGAAGAGCAGTGAATCGACGGGGCGACGTCGGTGTCCCGGCCTTTTTTCCCGCGGAAAAATGCACCACGAGGAATGGTTTCGGGCGTATGCTGAACCGGCATGACGGCGAACAACGAAGCGCATTCCCCCTGCATTCTCCTGGTCGACAACGGCTCGCATCGGGCTGAATCGACCCTCAATCTCCGTCGCGTCGCCGCCGCGCTCGCCGACGAAACCGGAGAGGTGGTTCACCCGGTTTCGTTGCTGCACTCCACCAAGGTCGACCCGACCGAACTGGATGGGGAACCGGCGCAAATTTTCGAACCGTTCATCAAGACCCAACACCGGGAACACGGAACGAACTCGTTTCTCGTGGTTCCGCTTTTCTTCGGACACAGCGCGGCGATCTACGAATACCTGCCGCAACGCGTCAGCGAGCTGAAAAGCGATTGGCCGGATCTCGAGGTGCGCATCGCTCCCTGCCTGGTCGATCTGGACGATCCAACCGATACCGGTGTCGCCGCGATTCTCGCCGCCATCGTTCGCGAAAAGATCGCGGAAAAGTCACTCGACCGGCCGGCGGTGACTCTCGTCGACCACGGCACGCCGCGAATCGCGGTCAATCGCGTCCGCAACTTTCTCGCCGGACAGTTGCGCGATCAACTCGGCGAACTGGCCTCGATGGTGACCGCGTCCTCCATGGAGCGACGGGAGGGCCCCGAGTACGATTTCAACGAACCCTTGCTGGAGCGATTGCTCGGGAGCGAGGGATTCGATCGCGATGTGGTGCTCGCCATGCTCTTCATTTCGCCCGGTCGCCACGCCGGCCCCGGCGGTGATATTGCCCGAATTTGCGAAGCCGCCGAAAAACGCCACCCCGGACTGCGAACCCACATGAGCGACCTATTCGCCACCCATCCGGGCGCCATCGAACTGCTCGCGAGGCGACTTCGGCAAGGGCTGCAAAGCGATCCCATCGTAGGCGAAATCGCTCCTCCGGCTGCCGTGTCCGAGCCCTAGCCGCCCGATACGCAGAGGTCAGCTTCGTCGACAGGCGTTACAAAATCGGTGTCGATTTTGCATGGACAACCGCGGCTGAGTTTTCCTAGCTTGAATCTAGCGAAGAAACTCAGCCAGCCATGAAAGCAATTCGCCGACTACTCGTCATCCTGGTCACCCTGAATCTTTTCGATGCATCCAACGCGACCGCCCGAACCTTCACTTCCTCGGACGGGCGAACTCTGGAAGCGGAGATCGCGACGGTTCAAGGCGATGATGTGGTGCTGAAGGTGGGCATCAAGGCCTACACAGTGCCGATCTCCAGGCTCAGTGAAGCCGATCAGAAATTTATTCAGGAATGGAAAAAGGAGCGGAAGAAAAACCTGATTCCGGACCTCGAAGTCGAAATCAGTTCCGGCAGCAATAAGAGTTCGGACCGGAAGGGCGATTTCGATGATCGGGAAGGAAGCTTCGATTTCACCAT
>JAGRPB010000141.1 GCA_020439945.1 Verrucomicrobiia bacterium | reverse complement strand
AACGGAAACCAGAAGAACGCGGGGCGCGTTTTCCGAATCTCCGGAAAAGACTCCCTTTCCGTGCCGACTCAACAGGGTTGGAACGACGACCTGACAGGGTTGAATCTCGACGAACTCGTCGCCGCGCTCGACAGCCCCCTCGATGCCCGCCGGGTGGCGGCACAGGAGGAACTGGTGCGACGGGATCGGGTTGATCAGTTGCTCCATCGTTTGAAGGCGGGAACGGGACTTTCCGAGCGGCAACGAACTTGGCTGGCTTGGACGGTGGCACGTTCCGGGAGCAGCCCGGATGCGGTGAACGGCTTTTTCGTCGGTGAACTCGATGCCACTCATCGGTTGGAAGATCGCCTAACCGCGATTCGAATCCTCGCCTTTCGCGATGCCCTGCCGTCAGAGTTCGGCACCTTGTTCGCCGACGAGGAACCGCGGGTTCGGTTCGCGGCGGCGGTGGCGATGAGGGAGGCCCGGACTCCTCTTTGGGTGAAAGAGATCATCGGTGCCGCCGCGACCGAGTCGGATCGGCTGGCCTTTTATGCCCAATGGAATGCGTTGCGCGACCTGCTCCCGGAGGCGGAGCGGCGAGTCCTCCTCGAAAACGATCGCCCCGGCGTTCGGCTGGCCGCCTTGCTAGGGATGCTGGAGGACGGACTCCTCGGTGAAGGCGATGTCCGCCCCCATACCGGCGATGCGGACAGCCGTGTTGCGCGACTGGCCGAAGAATGGCTCGAGAAGGCCGGGCTCGGGGCGGAACCTCTCCTGACGATGTCGCCCGAATCGGGCTCGGTCTTCGAGGGCGAGTCAGTGGACGTGACGCTGGCTACTTCGGTCGAGGGCGGGACCATCCACTATACTCTCGATGGGAATCCGCCGGTGGAGAATTCGCCGAAATTCCGCGGACCCATCGCCGTGCGCGAGGGACAGACGCTCCGGGCGGTGGTGCTTCGCGAGCGCGTCCAGGTCGGGCGCACCTTCGAGGGAACCTGGACCCGCGATCGCACCAAACCCTATGAGCCTCGTCCCTTTCTTTCCGGGATCGAGGCGAGGAGCGGACACGCCTACTCGATGGACTGGGTCGGGCTTCGTGCCGGGGCCGCTATCTACGCCGATCGGGACTATCGGGTTCGGGAAGTTCCCGGACCCCTGAAGGGCTTGCCCTTTCTCCGTACCGCGAACGCCGACGACGCATCGAGCGGGGCGGAATGGCTGAGGTTCTCGAGTGACGAACCTCTGAGCGTTCTCGTTGCGCTCGACACGAGGCTGCCGGAACCGCCTTTCTGGATGAAAGTGGGCGAGGAGGACGGGTTCCAACCGACGAAATACACTCTCGGAGCCGAAGATCCCAAGTCCTTTTCGGTCTTCCGGAAATCCTTTCCCGCCGGCGAGATCGTGCTCGGCGGAAACACCAACGACGGAAAGGGTGGGGGGAAGGGCAGCTACCTGGTCGCTTTCGACCGTGGAAACTTGCTCCGGCCGCCGACCGAACCTGTCACCATCGAGACGGTTCTCGCGCAGATGCCCGATGGCGATCCCGCTCGGGGACGGGACCTCTTTCTCCACGCCAAGGGCGCGGGCTGTTATCTCTGTCACCGGATGGACGGACGTGGCAACGTCTTCGCGCCCGACCTTTCCGACATCGGATCGCGCGCTGATGCCCGGACCATCATCGAATCGATCCTCGAACCGAGCGCGACCATCACCGAGGGCTTCGGCCTGCAGGTGTTCACCATGAAGAATGGAACCGTCCTTTCCGGCATCGTGTTGGAGGAATCGGGACAACGGGTGAAGCTCGGCATGATGGGCGGGATCGAGCAGGTTCTCGCCGTCGCGGAGATTGCGAAACGTGATTCCCCGCATCTGTCCGCCATGCCCGCCGGATACGGAGCCGCGATGAATGCGACCCAAGTCGCGAATGTGGTCGCCTGGCTGCGGGAGCAGAAGCGCGGATTCTCATTTCGGAAGGGCGAGTCCAGTCTCGATCTCCAACTCGACGGGAAGCACATCGCCACCTACCTGCTCGACCACGAGAAACTCACCCGCCGCGCGTTCGTGAACGTGCGCACGCCCTCGGGATTTCCGGTGACGCGGAATTTCCCGCCCCGGAAACCGGAGGACCTCGATCCGGGCTACCAAGGGGAGGACGGGATCATCCACCCGGTCATGCACGCCGGGCTCTGGATGAGCTTCGGCTGGATCGATGGTAATGACTACTGGCGGTTGCTTTCGCCGGTGAAATTCGAGAAATATCTCGAGGAACCAGAGGCCGAGGGCAACGAGGCGCGCTTCGCCACCCGTGACCGCTATCTGGATCAGGACGGAAAAACGACGATCTGCCTCCAGGACACCCGTTACCGGTTCCGTCGCATCGACGAGGGTATCGTCCTCGACTGGGATGCGACCTTTTTCAACGACGAGCGCGATTTTGCCTTCGGCGACCAGGAGGAAAGCGGACTCGCTCTCCGCATCGCCAGCCCGCTCCGCGTCCAGGGGGGGAACGGCGAAATCGTCAACGACCGCGGCGAGGTAAACGGACTCGGAACCTGGGGTAAGGAATTCGAATGGATCGACTACTCAGGCGTGATCGACGGCAAGCATGTCGGCGTGATGATCATGCCCCATCCCGACAACCGGCGCGCCTGCTGGTCTCACAGTCGCGACTACGGCGCTCTCGTCGCCAACCCCTTTCCCAGGCAACCAAAGGAACGGCGCGAACCCTATGTGACCACCATGGTGAAGAAAGGCGAGCGATTCCGGCTTCGCTACCGGGTCTTGGTTCACGAGGGCGATGCCGCTGTCTTTGACCCGGGAGCCTTGGCGAGCCGCCTGGAAGGGGAGAGGTGAAACTTCCGGATTCTCAGCCGAGGTGCGTCGGATGGGGAATGGCCATGGCCGGTTCACGCCTGACTCGTTCCTGCTGCTCGCGGCGGTAGCGCAGTGGCGTGGTTCCCGCGAAGCGCTTGAATCGTTTCACGAAGGCGCTGGCGTCGTGGAAGCCGCAGTCCTCCGCGATGACGGCGATGGGACGGTTCGTCCTCCGAATCGCATCGATGGCGTGGAACATCCGGACCTGCTCGAGAAAACGGTGGGGGCTGACTTGCATTCTCGCCCGGAACAGGCGCATGAAATGTCGTTCCGAATAGCCGCAGCGACGGGCGAGATCGGTGACTGTCAGCGGCTCGGCGAAATACTTCGACATGTGATCGATCGCGGGAAGGAGTCGGTTCAATTCGTCGTCTTCACCGGCGACCTCGTCATAGGGTTCGTTGATGGTGATCAGGCCGACGATCTCGCCGTGGCGGTCGCGCAGCGGATACTTGCTCGAGATCGCCCAGAGCGCGGCGTGTTCGAAGAACATGGCCGCGTGAACCTCGCCGACGAGGGGTTTGCCGCGCCGAAAAACCAGGAGGTCATTATCCCGGAAGTTTTGCGCCACGATACGGGGAAAGAGATCGAAGTCGGTCCTGCCGACCACCTCCTGTCCGGGAGCGATGTGGATCGCTTCTCGCAGGGCCTGGCTCATGTAGACATACCGCGAGTCGAGATCCTTGATCATGAAGAGCGCTCCGGGCATCTTCTCCAGGACGTCCAGGATCTGGAGAATGTCATCGATTGGCGCAAAGAAGTCATTTCGGGCCGGTTCCATGGCGGGAATTTACCATTTTTTGTCCGGTCGGACATCTTGTGAAAAGGAAGGAAATCGGGCATTCTTCTCCTCGAGTCGATGAAGCTTCGCACGATGGGCCCTCCAGATTCCCCGGCCTGCCTCAGGGCGGTCGGATACGGGGCGGTCATCGCCGGGCTCACCGCCATGGCTCTGCTCGGCGAGGTCTCAGCGGAGGGGGGGAAGTCTTCACCTGATCGGGAAGCCGCCGAGAAGTGGAAGGAGCAACTGCGCGAGCGTTCGCGTTGGTGGAGCCTCCAGGCCCCGAAACCGGTCGCGCCGCCGGCGGTCACGGGAGGGGCCTGGAACAATGAGCCGGTGGATCGTTTTCTCCTCGCGACGATGCGGGAGGGGGGATTGGAACCGGCGGCACCCGCCGGGCCGGAAGTGCTCCTGCGGCGCCTTTCTTTCGTGCTCACCGGGCTGCCGCCGCAACCCGGGCGCGTTGCGGACTTCGTCGATGCCTGGGAACGGGATCCCGAGCTCGCCTGCCGGGACCTGGTCGACGAACTGCTCGACTCGCCCCATTTCGGAGAACGATTCGCGCGACACTGGATGGACGTGGTCCGCTACACCGACACCTATGGGTATGAGTGGGACATCGCCGCGAAGGGTTCGTGGGAATACCGCGACTACCTCATCCGGGCCTTCAATCGGGATGTCGGGTTCGACCAATTGATTCGCGAACAGATCGCGGGTGATCTTCTTCCCGAACCGCGGATCGATCGCGAGGCCGGCGTGAACGAGAGCATGATCGGCCCGATGTTCTATCATCTCGGCGAGCGTCGCCATGGCAACAGCGGCATGTTCAATGGCATCCACCAGGAGATGATCGACAGCCAGGTGGATGCCTTCTCCAAGGCCTTCCTCGCCATGACGGTGGCCTGTGCCCGCTGCCACGATCACAAGCTCGATGCGATATCACAGAGGGATTACTACGCTCTCGCCGGGATTTTCATGACGCCGCGTTGGACGACTCGAGTCATCGACGCTCCGGGGAAGCACGAGGCGCAGATCGCGGAGTTGAGAGGTTTGCGGGAAGAAATTCGGAGGGAACTGGCTCGCATCTGGCTGGAGAAAGCGGGGAGGGGCGCCTTTCGGGCCGAGGCCCTGCTACGGTGGGTGGCGGAGAATCGGATCAACGCGGAGTCGGTACTCCATCCGCTGGCGAAGTTGCTCGGCGAGAACGAGTGGCTGCAGGTGGATCACTTTGTCGCCGAGGCATCGGCCGCGGAAACGACCCTGGCCTTCGAGGGGGCCGGTCGCACCGTGCTTGCCTCTGGGGAGACGGTCCCGGAGAAGGACACCTATACCGTCCGCTTTTCCACCCCGCCGGGCGACGTGGGCCTTCTCAGGCTCGAGGCGCTCACGCATCCCAGCCTCGGCGGCGGCGGCCCGGGGCGCACCGAGCACGGAAACTTCGTGCTCTCGCGAATCCGGGTCGAGGTGAGGCCGAAGGGGGAGCGCGGGTCCAGGTCCGTGCCGTTGCGCGCGGCCACGGCCGATTACGAACAACCGAACTACCCCGTCTCCGCCGCGCTGGTGGATTCTCCAAGTGGCTGGGGTGTCGGCCTCGGTGGGAACGTCGCTCGCACGGCCCAATTCCTTTTCGCGGAGCCCGTTTCGCTCCCTGAGGGCGGGGAATGGACGGTGACGCTCGACTTCGGGTTGGGGGGCGGGCACAGCCTCGGACGTTTCCGCCTCACCCCGGGAAGGGAATCCACCGCGGACTCGATCGGTGAGCAAACCCTGCTGACCCGTTGGCGGGAACTCGCCGGTGAATGGCGAATGACCCGCGCCGATCGCCTCGCCCGGAACACGGATCTCACCATCCTCACCGATTTCTCCGAGCCGGGTTTTCCCGAGGGCTGGGTCACCGAAGGAGCCGGGATCCAGGAGGGTTATGTCCGGGACGGAACCCCCTTGATCGCGCTCGAAGGAGGCCGGGCCGTGGCGCGGATCCTGGAGCGAGGCTACCATACGAACGCCCTGTCCTCGAAGTTGCCCGGAGCGGTGCGGGCTCCCGACCCGAAGAGCCTGCCGCGGTCGAAGGCACGGGTGAAGATCGGGGGGGGCGAATGGGCCGGCCGCAACGCGGTACCACAGAACGCCTTCCTCAACGAGGGCCTCGTGTTTTTCGATCCGTCGAAGCCCCCGGAATGGATGCCGATCGATACCCCGGCGGAGTTGAGCAACGGCGTCACCCGGGTGCTGACGGATTTCGTCACCGCCTCGCTTCATCCCAATTTTCCTCCCCGCACGGGAGTGGCCCGGATGGGGGCGGTGGTGCTGCCGAACGACGACGACGGCTTCGACAAGCGGAGCTGGTTCAGCTTGGTGGGAATCGTGGCCGATGATGCGGGAAAGGCTCCGGTGGACACCCTCGACGCCTTCGTTTCCCTATACCGGGACCCGGAGCCGGAGTCGGCAGAGGAGCTTTGGAGCCGGGTGGAAGGCTGGCTGGTCGGCACGGTGGAGCGCTTCGCGAAAGGTGAGAACACGGCGGGGGACGTCGAGGTGCTCAATGCCCTGCTTGCCGCCGGCCTGCTTCCCAATTCCACGGAGGCCACTCCCGGACTGTCCACGCTGGTGGGGCGCTATCGCGAGATCGAATCGACGATCGACTTTCCCCGCAGCGTGAACGGCATGGACGAGCGCGGTGTCGAGCCGATCGACTACCGCCTCAATGTCCGGGGTGACGTCTATGACGAGGGGCCTCGCGTTCCGCGGGATTTTCTCGAAGTCTTCGCGGGGCACCACGATGTCCGGGAATCGGAGGGCAGCGGACGGCTGGAACTGGCGCTCTACCTCGCGAGCCGGGACAACCCTCAGACCGCGCGAGTCTTCGTGAATCGCGTCTGGCAGTGGATCTTCGGCACCGGCATCGTGGATACGCCGAACGATTTCGGGAAGCTCGGCGGCCGCCCTTCTCACCCTGAACTGCTCGACTGGCTCGCAATCCGGTTCATGGAAGAAGGGTGGTCGACGAAGACCCTGGTGCGCCGGTTGGTCCTGAGCGATGCCTTCCGGCAGTCGGGAACGGTGAGCCGAGTCGGAATGGAGCGCGATCCGGACAACCGGCTCCTCCATCACTACCCGACCAGGCGACTTGAGGCGGAGGAGATCCGGGACAGCTTGCTCGCGGTGTCGGGCCGACTCGACCCGTTGCTCCACGGACGTTCCATCCGTCCCTTTCGCGTTGCCCAGGATGACAAGAAGCGGCTCTTTTCGGGGCCGCTCGACGGGAACGGGCGGCGATCGATCTACTTGGAAATGTCCATCATGCAGCCGCCGGGCTTTCTCGTGGGATTCAACCTGCCGGAACTGAAGTCGCCCACCGGCAGGCGGGACGTCACCAATGTGCCGGCGCAGGCGCTCATCCTCCTGAACGATCCCTTCGTCAACGCGATGGCGGAATATTGGGGAAAGGCACTCGTGGAAGATGAAAAGACCGGACCGGAGGAGCGAGTTCGATCGATGTTCCTGTCTGCCTATGGGCGCGAGCCGAGTGGGGAGGAAGTGGCGCGCTGGTGCGAGGCAGTGCGGATGTTCTCGCGCGGCGAGGGGGATCTGATGCGCGATGTGCCCGCTTGGACCGAGATCGCGCACGCCTTTTTCAACACCAAGGAGTTTCTCTACTACCGCTGAAACGCAAGGAGTCCGTATCCATGAAACCTCGAAACAGGCCGAAGACCTCCTGTGGATGCACGGGAAGCGCTGGGCTTTCCCCATCCCGCCGCGAACTCCTCGCCTCCGCCTCGGCCGGTTTCGGCTGGTTGGCCTTTTCCTCGCTCGCCCAGGCGGGTTCCCTCCGTCCTCAGTTCCCCGCCCGGGCGAAGAACGTGATCTTCTGTTTCATGGACGGGGGACCGAGTCATGTCGACACCTTCGATCCGAAGCCGATGCTGGCGAAGCTCCAGGGAAAACCGATCGGCGACTCGGCCGTCTCGGTCCGCTCCCAGTCCAGCGCGAATCGGGTCTGGCTGGGGAGCCCGTGGGAGTTCCGGCGGCGTGGTGAAAGCGGGCTTCCGGTGAGCGATCTCTTTCCCCATCTCGCGCGGGTGGCGGACAGGCTCTGCGTGGTGCGCTCCCTGGTCGGGGAATTGCCCCTGCACGGCCAGCAGAACCTGCTGCTCCACACCGGCCGCATTCTCGGCCAGGCGCCCAGCCTCGGGGCCTGGGTTTCATACGGACTCGGTTCGGAGAACCGCAACCTGCCGGGCTACGTCGTCCTGAACAACGACTGGGTGCCCAACGGCGGGCTCGAGAATTTCGGCAGCGCCTATCTGCCCGCCTCGCACCAGGCGACCATGATCCGTGCGAGAGGCGTGCCAGTGGACAACATTTCGTCGGCGGACGGAGTTGCGCTCCAGCGCCGCAAGCTCGCCGTCGTCGCTCGGCAGGATGCGGCCTTCGCCGCCGAGGCGTCCGACGCCGCTCCCATCGAGGGAGCCATCGCCAACTACGAGACCGCATTCCGAATGCAGGCCGAGGTCCCTGCCGTCGCCGATATCGACGCGGAGCCCGAGCACGTTCGCAGGCTCTACGGGGTCGATTCCGAGGACGAGCACCAGCGGTTCTACGCCACCCAGGCCCTGCGGGCGCGTCGGCTCGTCGAGGCCGGGGTGCGCTTCGTGGAGATCACCTGTCCCAGCTTCGATGGAAACAACTCTCCCTGGGACCAGCACGGGCAACTGAAGGTCAATCACGAGAAGAATGCCCGCATCACCGACCAGTCTGTCGCCGCTCTCATCCTCGACCTGGATCAACGAGGCCTTCTCGACGAGACCATCGTGCTCTGGGCCGGCGAGATGGGCCGCACCCCGCACACCCCCCAGGTGAAGGAGGGGTGCGGACGCGACCATCATGTCGACGGTTATTCGATCTTCCTGGCCGGTGGAGGTTTCAGAGGCGGGATCGCCTACGGGCAGACCGACGAGTTCGGGAATTCGGTGGTGGAGAACCCGGTCGACATCCATGACGTCCACGCCACCCTCCTGCACCAGCTGGGGATCGATCACGAGACCCTGACCTTCCGTCATGGTGGGCGCGATCATCGGCTCACGGACGTGCGCGGTCGCGTGATTCGCGACTGGCTGGGGTGAACACGGTTTCCGCCTGCGTCACCGTTCACTTCTTCCGCCAGATCCGCACGTCATCGACCACGGCGTTGCGGGGGACGGACAGGCGGAGCATCCGTTTGGTCGGATGGGCGAAACCGTCCGAGCTGAATTCTCCGGCTTCCTTTCCATCGACGGTGACGGTGATGGTATCACCGGCAACTTGGACGAGGAGGTCGTGCCATTTTCCGGTTTCAATTTCGGCGGGGAAATTCTTCGTCAGCTTCGCGACTTGGGCGCTTTGTTCCTTGGTCAGGGTTTTGTTGAGACGGGCCTCACGAATCTCGTTTTTCATGTTCCCGTTCTTCATGTCCTGGATCTGGACATTGTCGGATTTCAATCGAACGACAAAAAGGTGACCGGCGTGGACGGATTTTTCCTCGGCATCGGCGAAGTCCAGTCCCAGGTTGTCCTTGGGATCTTCGAGCATGAACTTCATGGCCACGGCCCCATCGGTGAATTCGGCCGGATGGGTGACGGAGACCGCGTGATCGGCCTCGGGGTGAATGTAGACCCACATCGCCCCGTCTTTCAGATCGACCTGCTTGTTGCCCTTTGCCCGGGACTTGCTGTTGGTGCCCCAGCCGTTGCCGGGTTCGTCCTTGGTTTCCTGCGATTCGTTGCGATCGAAATCGTCGGAAAAAATCAGTTCGCCGTGTTCGTCCGCGTGAAGACAAGAAAAGGTTGCCGCGGAGAGGGAAAGAATGAGGAGGGTCTTTTGCATCCCTCCCTTTAGCCGATTTGATGACATCGGAAAAGAGGCATCTTCGTGGCTACGGCGGTCGGAAATCATACCCTGTTACGTCCTCGACCGAACCCTGTCAGGTGGGGTGGACCTACTTCAGCAACTGGTAGGTGTTCTTTCCGTCACGAGGCTCCTTGAAACTGCTCCAGACGTAGTCGAACTGGAATTCGGTGGCGGTTTCCTGGTCCCAGGTCAGCCGAAGTCGGTTGGACGCGGTCGTCTCCCATTGGGCATCGGTTTTCATTTTCGGACCGGTCGCGAGACGATTCGGGTGAAACTGAATTTCTCCCTTGGGCCCGATCCAGCGAGTGCCCGTGAGCCAACTTTCCAGTTCGCCAGCGTCCTGCGGGCCGTAGAAACTCTCGGGCAGGATGTGCTCGTTTTCGTTGCGGCGTTGCTCGCGCCGAACGCCGTCCTTCAGGTAGACAATGTGGAGTCCCTTGTTCCAATAAGGATTCGGATCGGCGCCGAGGTATTTGGGATTGGCGGCAAAGAATTTCCTTCCCTCAACATACTCGCTCACCCTGGCGGTGACGTCGGCGTTCTTTCCTCCGGTGCCGTAAATGGCCGAGATGATCTGCACCGGCCAACGGCGAGGCGATTCGATCGGCAGAACCTTGATCTCGGTTTTTTTCGTCTCAGCCTCGGAAGAGGAAGGTGGCGCTGAACTTTCCTTCGTTGGTTCCGCCAAGGCGATGATGGTACCGGGCGGCACTCGTTTTGGTTCCGAAGTTTTCCGGGAGCCCTTGCGTTTGGAAGGCTTCTTTCCCGGCTCTCCGGGAACGACGAATTTCAACCAGGTCGACGGCGCGGCGCCCCAGACCGGGGTGCAGGGAAATCCTTCTCCAGCGTATTCCTTCACGAATTTCGCCCCTTCCTCCCACGGGCGGCCGATGGGAACGGCGCGGGACTCGGTGCCTTCGAACCGGTTCTCGATAAAGGCTTTCGCGCGACCGGGATCGTCGCAACTGCTCCATTGTGGCGAGTTGAAATCGGAGACATAACCGAATGGTTGGTCGTCGACGGGCGCCGCCATGGCGAAATACTTCGTGCCATGATGACGGAGGCGATTGTTGGCCAGGTGAAACACGATCCAGTCTCCCGGTTTCAGATCGGCATCGATGCGTTCGGCGGTGGCGCCGAAACGATCGAGAAGCAGCTTTCTCCGGTTTTCGGGAAGACGATCGCCGTTGTGATAGACCTCGATCACGAAATCCTTGGCCACGACGGTGATGCCCCGAGGCACAGCTGCCTCGGCGGAAACGTTGAGAGGGAGGGCGAGGGCTCCGACAACGAGGGCGAGAAAGAGGGCGGGTTTCATGGATTCGGTGAGTTTCGTGAGCCTGCGGAATCGGATTCAGCGGCACTTTTCCCGTATCCGGAAAGAGCGGGAAACACTCCCGAATCTTAGCAGCAAGGTCAATGGGCCGCCGCCGTCTTCTCATCGTCCGGCTCCGAGGGCCACTTGGGAGAGGGTGGTTGGATCCGCCAATCCGGATCTCCGGCCTTTCCCTGAAAAACGGTGCCGCCGCTGGCCAGGGCCAGTTGCTGGAGCGGAATCGGGGCGACGCCGAATTCGAAAGGCACGCGAACATAGAGGTTCACGCCCGCCTCGCGAATGGCCGTGGCGATGAGCGGGGCGTCGACTTCAAAGCTGCCGTAGTCCCCGCCACCGGTGTAGCCGTTGGTGAAAAAATAGACCGCGTCGACGCCCTGTTCACGAACCAGCCGCGCGATGGCTTCGGCATAACGGGTCGGCTCAGCATCTCGAGTGCTACGGCCAGGCAATTCCACAAACTCCGACAGGTAGACGCGTTCGGCTCGCTCGGCGTCCGCCTCAATTTGCGAACGGGTCTCCCCGACGATTCGGGTGAGATCGGCGAGGTATTGGGTGCGCCAATCGCGGATGGGCCGATTTCCCCGAGATCGGAATCGCTCCAGATCGCGCGCCTGGAAGCCGAATCCGAACAGGACGCCGAGTTTTTTCGCCGGGATGCGGTCAAGATCCTCGGCGATCGAATCCCGCGCCGCCATGGCGCCGAAAACCGCTTCGTTCCGAGCCTTTCGGCTATCGTCGTCGATAAAAGGAATCAGCACCGAATCATCCAGCCAGCGCCGGCCCAGGAAAGTGGTCGGCCACGATTCTTCGAGCGGGCTGAATTCCAGTTGATAGCGCGATGCCAACCGATTTCGCCAGGAGGTGTCGAGGACGGCCTGACGCCCTTCGATGCCGAGTTTCTTGAGAAGGGTGCGGTGACTGATTTGATGGGGCCACCCGAACCAGTCCCGGAAATCCCGTGGCGGCAATTGCCACGATCGAATCAGGAAACCATCTCCCGCTTTCACCAGCTTGAACCAATCGTCCGGCAGGTTGCGCTCGTCGAGCGGATCGGCATCCGGCCCCGGTGGTTGGGTAGCCCAACTTTCGCCTGCCAAGACCTGGGCCTGCCAGAGGTGGCGGAGGATGAGCTGGTGTTTTCCGCTGTTTCCCGTTCCGGGGGCCTTCAGCATCTCTTCGAGTTGGAAAAACCCGTCACCGCTCTGCAAACCTCCGAGCGCCGTGATCCAGTAGACGCCGTCGAGGGATTCGCTTTGATAGAAGTCTCGCAACTGGTAGAGCGCGTTCTTTCGCGCTGGAACCGAGAGCGATCCTTCCCGGTCGAGACCGGCGCCGGCGAACTCGCGAAGAGGGACGGACGGTCGATCCCGAGACTGGAGGGACTGGTTGAGCTTGCGCAGTTCTTTCCGCGTCTGAGGAATGAGGAATCCCATTTCCGGTGAGACATCGAGGAGGACGCCGAGTCGGTCGGGCGTGGTAGGCGAGGATTCCTGGGAACACAGGAGGTCGGGGAAGCCAGCCGCGATGAGCAGGGCCAGGAAACTTCGGAGCAGCGGTGAGAGGAATTCGACCACGGAAGTTCACCCAACCATCGCTGTCGCAAGATGGCAAACGCCCGGAAGGCACCGGCGGGGACAAACGCCGGTTGCGCAACGCGTTCGCTAGGAGAGAATACCCGCCGTGAGCGACGAAGCGGACATTGGAAATGCCCTGAAAGGATTGAAGCCTCGCTGGGCCAGCGTGGCGGGATGGAAGCGGAAGCTGCTCTATCTCGCGGCCGGAGTTGGTCTGGTCGGGCTGGGGACGGACAACTACCAACTCCTGACCGGAGAAACGCAGGCGGCCGAATTGGGAAATCATCCTGAAACGGCTCCAATCGCGACGGACTCCCGTTCATCCCTGGCGAGTGGGTTCGCGGACGTTCCGGCCGTCAATCGGGAGTCCCAATCGCCATCGGACAGCGGAAAGGGTGGGAGATTCAGGGAGTGGTTTCCACAGTTCACCTGGGGTGGCGCCACGACCCGCCTGGGGCTGAGTTTCGCGATCGGGTTCATCTTCGCCCTGGCACTGCGTTGGTTCATCAAGACGGCACTGACGATCGCCGCCTTGGTGGCGGCCGCCGTGGCTCTGCTGGTGCACTACGGCGTGATCGAACCGTTCTGGGGCGAGAACTTCGACCTGGTCAAAGACGTCGGTCACTGGCTCGCCGCGCAGACGGAAACGTTGGCCACCCTGGTGAAGAGCTACCTCCCGTCGGGGGCCGCTTCGGGCGCGGGGATTTTTCTCGGGCTGCGGAAGTAGAACGGGTCTCCCGGCCCGTTTCGCGCGTTTCGCCGGTCGGCGCTACTGGATCAGGAACGGGCCGGGAGACCCGTTCTACGTACAGGGTTTGATCGCCGACCATACCCTGTTGAATGTAGGCTAACGCTTATCCTCGATCCGAGGAAAGATCACCTTGCGCTTCAACAGCCAGCAGACGCCGACGAGGTCGTAGATGCCGCGGAGGGCTCGGTCGAAATTGGTGTATTTGCTGACGCCGGCGGTGCGCTCGCGATGATTGACGTCGATCTCGGCAAGACGGAGACCGGCATGGGTGAAGATGGCGGGCAGGAAACGGTGAAGGCCATTGAAGGGCACCAGCAGGTCGATGCATTCCTTGCGAAAGGCTTTCAGCGAGCAACCGGTGTCGCTGATGCCGTCCTGGATGAAGGTACGGCGGACGGCGTTGGCGATCCGCGAGGCGGCGCGACGACTCCAGGTGTCTTTGCGCTTCGCCCGGCGTCCGCAGGCGACGTCGCAGTCGTCCGACTGCACGGCGGCGACCAGTTTGGCGATGTCGGCGGGATCGTTCTGCCCATCGCCATCCAGGAGGACGCAGATACCGCCGCAGGCGGCGCGAAGCCCGGCGTAGATGGCGGCGCTCTGGCCGCGATTCTGGGAGAGGCGCAGGGGAGTGACGCCTTCGAGGGCACTCATTTTCTGCCAGGTGGCGTCGGAACTGCCATCGTCGATGGCGATCAGCTCGGCGTCGGGCTGGCAGTCGCGGATTTCGCGGAGAACGAACTCGACGCAGGCTTCCTCGTTGTAGAACGGCACGATGATGGAAACCGCGGGAGCGTCCGGCGCCGCGGAGGGATCTTTTTCCACCGATCGCAGGCCACTGGTGAGCGGAAACGGGGTCTGGAAGCGCGAATCGCTCACGGTTCTATCGGTTCGTTTTCGTTTTCGGATTCCGGTTCTTCGAGCGGCATGCCCTTCGGCCATTCGCGGAGGGATCGGCCCAGAAAAACGCGGTAAAAGCGTTCGTAATGCGGACTGACCTCGACTTCAAGCGTTCCCATCGACTCGAATTCCTCGAAAGCACCCTGAAAACGTCGGGTCACCGACTTGTCGTGGCCGGGCACGAAGACAATTGCGTCCCAGCCCTGCTTGCCATCGTCGATCGGATTCGGCCAGAGTTCGTACTGCGAGGCAATGTGATCGTAGCGTTCCCAGCGATAGACACGGGGCTGTCCGGGCAGGTAGAAGGCGAAGTGACTGGCGTTGTAGCGGTGGTCGAGGGCGACCACGAAGGTCTTGTCCGGGTGCGGCACCTGTTGGAGAAGCGGCGCGGCGGCATCGGCGACGGCTTCGTGGCCGATGAGACGCCGCATGGGATCGAGTTTCGGATCTCCCGCGTAGCC
>JAGRPB010000140.1 GCA_020439945.1 Verrucomicrobiia bacterium | reverse complement strand
AAGAGGCCTCCGCCGACGAAGCACCGAAATTTGCCACCCCGGTCAAAATGGGATCGGAGATGCGCCAATATTATTTCAAGCGCGTCCCGACTTTCACCGACCGCGATGTCGCCTATTTTTATCCCTTCATTTCGCAGGACGGCTCCACCTTCGGTGCCGGGCTCAAGCTCACGCCCAAGGCCACCGAAGCGCTGAAAGCCCACTCCCTCACTCACCAGGGCAAGCTCCTGGGCATTCGCGTCTCCAATGCTCCCTACACCGCGGTCATGATCGACCGACCGGTGGACGATGGGGTGATCGTCATCTGGCAGGGATTGGCGAAAGCGCATCTGAAAGCGTTCGAGAAAAGATTTCCGCACGTCGAACAGGTCAATCCGGGAGACGGCAACGCGCCGCCCGACCCGACTTCCGTTTCGCTGCCGCGTTGAGGGAAAACCGTTCGTTCCATGGGTAGTGGGACCATTGCCCATCAGGGGATGAGGTTTTCTTCCTGAAGTCTTGGGTATGACCTCGGTTCGCAGGACCAGAAGGCGCGGGTCGCGGATTTCAAAATCTGGTTCACATTCACCTTCGTTTGATTCGTCCGCCTTTTCCGTCTAACCGACCCCTCCCGTCTCCGTGAATGCCGCCACTCCTGGTCCATTGGTTTCGCCACGCTCTTCCTCTCTTCGTCGTTCGATCTCATCGGCGATTTCCCTGCTGTTCACCTTTCTCGCGATGACAGAGCCAAGTCAGGCGGGTCCCATGGGGCTGGTGCTTCCCACGGAGAACGACGCCATTTTCTCCGAGGACCCGTCCCGGTTCTACATGTACACCTACCGGACTTTCGAGGGAGTCAGTTCACGTCCCTGGACGGGTGGACGCTACGGGCTGACCCGCAATCAGAAGCGGACGGAGGACGGCGTCATCTTCACGAAATTCCACGAAGGCATCGACATCCAACCCGTCAATCGCGACAGCGCCGGCGAACCGCTGGATGACGTGTTCGCCATTGCCGACGGAAAAGTCGCCTATGTCAATCCGGTCGCCAGTCGTTCCAGCTACGGCAACTACGTGGTCATCGGACACGACTGGGGCGAGGGACCGTTTTACTCCCTCTACGCGCACCTCCAGAAACCCTACGTGCAGGTCGGCCAATCCGTCAAAGCGGGACAGCGTATCGGCCGGCTCGGCCACACGGGCGCGGGAATCAACCGCGAGCGTTCCCACGTCCATGTCGAATTGACGATGATGATGAGTGAACGGTTTCAGGCCTGGTATGAGACCCGATACACCTCGGAAAACCTGCATGGCAACTTCAACGGCTTCAACCTGACCGGGCTCGACCTGGCCACGGTGTTTCACAGCTATCGCGCCAATCCGAATCTCACGATTGCCGAGTTCCTGTCGCACGAAACGCCCTACTACAAAGTCGCGGTGCCAAACCGCGGCAAGCCCGAACTCCTGGAACGCTATCCGTGGCTGGGAAAAAACACCGGCACGGCGATTGGAAATCCCTCCTGGGAATTCACCTTCAATCAATATGGCGTCCCGCTGGCGATCGCGCCCGGCAAGTACGAGGTGAAATCCCCCGCCCTGTCCTGGGTTCGCGATTCAAAGGTCAATCACGCCTACAACACCTTGGCCCGCGTTTCCGGCATCGGCGACCAGGGACAGCTGTCCAGCTCCGGCGTCGGCTATGTCCAATTGGCCAGTGGAAGTTTTTAGGACTCCCAAAGGTGGAGTGATAACTATCTAAGAATCAATTAAACCTTCTTCATTAGATCCGAAACTGAGAAAAACACTCCTCCTACAATAGGACCAGCCGTTATCAAACTAGCTTGGAGCCTAGCCAGATCGTCTTCCGTAGTCTGCGCTCTAGATGGATCAATGTCGAGAACTTGACGAGTGAAGGATGCGCTCAAGTTTCTTACAAAATTCGAAAAAATCTCTTTCATCTCGCTTGTGTGCGTATTTCTCAGCGCCATCCGCATATCGCCCGCAAACGTTTCAATCCGAACTTCAGCTAGCGCTCTCAACAACAGAGCATAACGAATTTGATGATCTTTGAATCCATCGTCTGAAATCAACAGCGCACTTTCGCTTCTGAGCCTTTCCAAAAGTCTTTCTCTATCGAACCGCCAGATTACCAAATCTCCACATCGAACGATTTCGTCGGCTTGATTGAAATTCCTAAGATATAAAGCCTTTGTTTTCTCAACAAAGTCGAGGGCCTTCTCCCCTCGTTGTTCAGCGAGCAAGTGTGCTGCTGAGAGGGGCAGTAGAAATGCAGTTAAGAAAATACGTCTTCTTTCCGATTCATTAGGAGTAAGGACCGAAAAATATTTTCCGAGATCTGTTTCAACTTCATGGAGCGAAGAAAACAAATCACCAGCAAACAGCTCAGGGGTAATTTTCTTGCGAAACATCTTGTTGCAGTTGTGCGGCTAGATTTGTCCTAAACGAACAGATGAATGATAGCTTGAAGGAAAAGGTGCCAACATTTCAAGAAATCTTACGAGGCCAAATAGTCCTACTGCCTAAGCCCTACAAAAAACAACCCTGCCAGCCCAAGCGGACTGACAGGGTTGAGTCGATGAAACAACTGGGTTAGATCGGTTCCAATTCGACGAGTTTCGGGAAACCCGCCTCAGCTCATCACTGGCAGGCTTCGCATTCGCCTCCGTTCATCATCGCTTCGATGGAGCAGACGAGCTTTTCCTGCTCGGTGTACTGCTTTTTCGTGGCGGGTTCCTTCTGCGATTTCACGGTGGCTTTCTCGATGTTCGAGGCCTGCAGGGTGCGGAGATAGTAGGTGGTCTTCAACCCCTTGTGCCAGGCCGCACGATACATGTGCGACAGGGTCTTGAGGTCGGGAGTACCGAGGAAGAGATTGAGCGACTGTGATTGGTCAATCCATTTCTGGCGACGGGCCGCGGCCTCGATGATCCAGGTGTATTCGACGGAGAAAGCGGTCGAGTACTTCGCCTTGATGTCGGCCGGGATCTCGTCGATGTCGGTGAGCTCGCCATCGTAGTATTTGAGGCGTTCCACCATTTCTTCGCCCCAGAGGCCCAGCGCCTTGAGGTCGCGGACGAGGTAGCGGTTCAGGACGATGAAATCGCCGGACAGGTTGCCCTTCACGAAGAGGTTCCGGAAGGTCGGCTCGATACAGGGCGAACTGCCCATGATGTTGGAGATGGTCGCGGTCGGCGCGATGGCGAGCACGTTGCTGTTCCGCATACCCTGCTTCTGGATTTTCGCCCGAAGGGCGTCCCAGTCGAGCTTACCGCCGCGAGGCACTTCGATGGCTTCGCCGCGCTCTTCTTCGAGCAGCTCGAGCGTGTCGGTCGGCATGAGGCCTCGCGACCACTTCGATCCCTCGAAGCTGGAATAGGCGCCCCGCTCGGCCGCGATGTCGCTGCTGGCCTCGTAGGCGTAGTAGGCGATCGCTTCCATGAACTCGTCGTTGAACTCGACCGCCGCGTCGGAGGAGAACGCCGTGTTCCGCTCGTAGAGCGCATTCTGCAGACCCATCACACCGAGCCCGATGGGACGGTGGCGACGGTTCGCGGTGGCGGCGGCTTCGGTCGGGTAGAAGTTGATATCGATGACATTGTCGAGCGCCCGGACGGCGGTGCGAATGGTCTCGCGCAACTTGTCGTGATCGATTTCCCCTTCGTCGTTGAGATGCGACTCCAGCACCACGGAACCGAGATTGCAGACCGCCGTTTCATCCGCGCTCGTGTTCAGCGTGATCTCGGTGCAGAGATTGGAACTGTGGATGACGCCGGCGTGATCCTGGGGACTGCGGACGTTGCAGGGATCCTTGAACGTGATCCACGGATGCCCGGTCTCGAAGAGCATCTTCAGCATCTTCTTCCACAGGTCGATGGCGGGCTCTTCCTTACCGAAGATCTCACCACGGCGGGCCATTTCCTCGTATTCGACGTAGCGGGCTTCGAAGGCCTTGCCGTAGAGTTCGTGCAGATCGGGCGTCTCGTTGGCGCGGAAGAGGGTCCAGTTTTCCCGGGCCTCCATCCGCTTCATGAACAGGTCGGGAATCCAGTTCGCCGTGTTCATGTCGTGCGTGCGGCGGCGCTCGTCACCGGTGTTTTTCCGCAACTCGAGGAAGTCGGTGATGTCGTTGTGCCAGGTCTCGAGGTAGGCGCAGCCGGAACCGCGGCGTTTGCCGCCCTGGTTGACCGCCACCAGCTGATCGTTGTGCAGCTTGAGGAACGGAATGACGCCCTGGCTCTCGCCGTTGGTGCCCTTGATGTAGCCACCGGTGCCGCGCACGGCCGTCCAGCTGCCCCCGAGTCCGCCGGCCCACTTGGAGAGAAAGGCGTTCTCGGCAATGCCGCGCTGCATGATGGACTCGATGCTATCGTCGACCTTGTAGAGATAGCAGGAAGACAGCTGAGAGTGAAGCGTGCCCGAATTGAACAGCGTCGGAGTCGACGAGCAGAACCGGCGCCCTTTGTAGAGTTGGTAGAGGGCGATGACTTTGTCCTCGGGATTCTCCTTCTCCGCCACGAACAAGCCCATGGCGACGCGCATCCAGAAAAGTTGTGGTGTCTCGATCCGCTGATGCGGACGGCGGGTCTTGTCGACGATCAGGTAGCGATCGTAGAGGGTCTGGATGCCGAGGTAATCGAAATCGAGGTCGGCGGCGGGATCGATCGCTTCGGCGAGCTTGTCGAGATTGAACTCGAGCAGCTGCTCGCTGAGACGCTCGATCTGGATGCCGCGCTGCAGGTTGGCCTTGAAGGAACGGCGATGGAAGGCGGGCAGTTTCTCGATGCCATCGCGAACGATGTCCCAGCCGAGCACTTCCTCGTAGATGTAGGAAAGCAGGATGCGGGCGGAAAACTTGGCGAAGTCGGCGTCCTTTTCGATCAGGCTCTTGGCATTGAGGATGACGGTCTTGCGCAGATCCTCGACCGTCATCTCGGAGAAAAACGCGCGCCGCAACTCATGCTCGATCTGGTCCTGGGTCAGGCAGAGATCGAGACCGATCATGGCGAATTCGATGCGCCGCTTCAGGTCGAGGCCATCCCAGAGATAGCTGCTGCCATCCTCGTTTTTCACGAGGATCATGGATTCTTGGGCGGAATCGCTCTCTCGCTTCGAAGTGGTCTGTTCGACGAGCCGTTCGTGGGCGCGGTGGGCGCGATAGAGGATGAAGGCTTCGGCCACCTTGTAGTGCCCCTGCTTCATCAACTCCTCTTGAACGCGGTCCTGGAGATCCTCGATGTGGATGTACTCCTGGCCCGTTTTCCCCAACCGGTCGGTCAGGGCGCGCGAAACATCGGCGGCCGGGCTGGAATCCATTCCCAGGGAAAGGAAGGCGCTGCGAACCGCCACTTCGATCTTGTTGGCATTCCAGGCCACCACCTCGCCGGACCGACGAATCACCTTGCAGAGCGGCTTGGTTTTCGCCAGGTCCAGCCCGAGCTCTCCCGTGCGCGGGTTCACGTGATGCGACTGACGAGTCGCGGCCGTCTTGCGGCGAATGATCAGGCTCTTGGCAATCTCGTGTTCGTTGCTGCGCACCAGCGTGCGCTCGATGATCTCGGTGATTTCGTCCGCCGTGAGCACCCCGCTCGTGTCGCCGGACTCCGCCTTTTCCTTCAGTTCGCGCGCCACCGCGGAGGCGATGCTCGCCACCAGTTGCTGGTTTTCGGCCGAGAAAATGTCTTCCTGATTCCGCGAGAGTGCCAGGTCGGTGACCGCATTGCCGATGGTGTCGGCGATCTCCGCGATATCGAAGTCACGCGTGTGCTCGCCCACCCGCACCTGCAGGCTCGGCTGCGAATCCGACGCGGAAGCGTCCAGCAGTTCGGACCAGTTGTAGCGCGGTTTCTTGTCCTGGGGAGTAGCGGCGTAGCGTTGCAGGAGTCGATCCTGCTCGACGAAATCTCGAGTAATCATAAGGCGCGAGTTGTTGCTTGGTGGTTGCTGGTTGTTGGGGTGATTGGCCGACGTGGCTAGGGCCGGCACTCAGGGGGTCGATCGTTGAAACATCGGGGCGAAACAAAGAGATCGGCTACGCGGATTCTCACAACTCGTCATCGCTGACCGAGGCGAGTGACGACGATTTCTGGTATTCGGTGACGCGTTGCTCGAAGAAATTGGCTTCCTTTTTGATATCCATCGTTTCCGCGAGCCAGGGGAACGGATTCTGAATACCGGGGTTGAGCTGTCTCAGTCCCACCCCCTCCAGTCGGCGGTCGGCGATGTAGTCGATGTAGCTGCAGAAATCCGCGTCGCTCAATCCCACGGAACTGACCGGCAGGCAATCGGCGATGAATTCCTTCTCCAGCGCGATCGCTTCGATCATGGTCTGGACGAGTTCCTCCTTGAAATCTTCCGTCCAGATCTCCGGATTCTCGCGAATCAGTTCCAGGAACAGGTGCCGGAGCAGCTTGATGTGATTGGACTCGTCGCGAAGCGTGTACTGGAACATCTGGCCAATGCCGGGAAACTTGTTCTGGCGGTAGAGGCTCAGGATCATCCCGAAGAGGCCGTAGAACTGCGTGCCTTCCATGCACTGGCCGAAAAGGAAAATGTCGCGGGCAAACTTCTTCTTGTTCACCGGATCGGTCATGTCCGCGTCCCGGCGTAACTCATGCGAAACCCGGGTGACGAACTCGTTCTTCTTCTTGATGGTCGGGATCTGCTCGAACATCGCCTCGCACTCGTGGGGATTGATCCCCAGACTGCTGATCATGTAGAGTAGGCTGTCGGCATGGACGTTCTCCTCGTGCGCATGCCGGCCGAGAACGAGCTTCAGCTCCGGAGCCGTCACCAGTTCGCGGACCACGTGGATGATGTTGTCCCCCACGATGCCTTCGGCGGCGGAAAAGTAGCCGATGCCCATCCGGATGATCCACCGATCGCTGTCGGACAGATCGCTGCCCTGCCACTGCTCGATGTCTTTCTGCATCTGGATATCTTCCGGCTCCCAGTGGTTGGCCTTCATGTCCCGGTAGATATCGTAGGCCCACGTGTACTTCAGCGGCAGCAGATTGAAGGCCTCGGTCTTGCGTCCATTGATGACCTTTTTCGCGGCGAAAGCCTCTTCGGCCTTGTCCTGATCGAGCGTGAAACTCCGATTGCCGATTTTGAATACTTTTTCCATGAATGCAGGTGAGTGGTTTGAGTTGAGAGGGGTGATTCTGTGCCAATCCCAGAGTCCGTTGTCAAAGACCGACAGAACCTCGGTCGAAATTTCTCAAATATTAGATTTTTCCTATTTTTTATAAATTAAAGCCGACAAAAAGCAGTCGTAGTAGCTTCTGGCGTCCCTCCTGTAAGGATCCCGAGCGTCTCAATACTGCCGCGCCTCAAAATACCATATCTTGATGCGCGGCTGAAACGGTAGCCCAATATCTGGTATGCGAGCAAGCAAATTTCCGCATTTTTTTCCGATTCAGCCCTCAAGGGGTACGGCAGATTCCGGGCCAATTCGTTTCAGAATCTTTAAATTTAAGCATTTACAAAGGATCGAAGGGGAATGGCGATTCCTCTCTCGTTTTTGAGCAGAGGAAGTTACGAAATCGTTGCTTGGGTTGGTTTCCCTTGCTTCGGAAATTATGAGTTGATCTGTCTCCCGAGGTTTTCTCCAAAGCCGACCTTGAAAACCTGGGCAGACCGATTATTTTCCGCCTCTCCCGGCATTTTTTGTCGGCGGCGAATTCCCGAAATTCACCGTCCAGACACGACACCGGTCAGGAAAAACGGAAGGGTGGCTGAGTCCGGTCGAAGGCACTCGACTCGAAATCGAGCGTGGCAGCGATGTCACCGTGGGTTCGAATCCCACCCCTTCCGCCATTCAAACAGGGGGAGCGTCCAGCGAAGCGGGCGCTCCCCCTGTTTGATTTCGGGAAAGGATGAGAACGCAGTTCGAGTGCGTCTGTCCCGCCCCCGGCGGGAGTCAAAAAATGTGAGCGCCAGCGAACGTGAATCGCACAGATCCCGCGCATGCGGGATCAATCCCACCCCTTCCTGTTTGACTCTCGGAAAAGACAAGAAGTGTCTCCTCCCGCGCACCAAAGATCCCGGAACCTCACGCCTTCATCGCGGTGATCTGCTTGGTCGCCAGACCGATCGGGCGATCGAGCGGCACCCCGATGCAATCCAGCAAGGTGGTGAGGAGATCGCCCTGGTTGCCGCTGACGCCGGTAAGAAAGCGGCCGGTGTTGACCGCTCCTCCGCCGCCGCCCGCGATGATGAAGGGCAGGTTCTCCCGCGCGTGCTTGTTCCCGTCCTCGAGGCCGGATCCCCACATCATGAGACAGTGGTCGAGCAGGGTGCCGTCGCCTTCCCGCAGGTCGGCCATCCTTTTCACCATGTAGGCGAACTGGTCGATGTTGAACTTGGTGATGGCCGCGACCTTCCTCACCTTTTCAGCCTCGTTGTTGTGGTGAGTCTGTGAGTGGTGCTGGTCCGAGAAACCGAGCTCGGGATAGGAGACGCCGTTCGGGGTGGAACCGATGTAGGTGCTGATCCGCGTGGTGTCGGTCTGGAAGGCCAGCACGTTCAGGTCACACATCACCTGCATGTATTCGCTGCGCTTGTCGCCCTCGGGAATCTTGATCTCGATCGGCGGCGAATCCGACTCGTGACGACGACTGGCTCGGACTCCCGCTTTTTCCAGAGCCGCCTCCTTCTGGCGATACTCGATCGCGGCGATGCGTCGCTCGACCGCCCGCACGCTGTCCAGGTATTCGTCGAGCTTGTGCTGATCTCCCTGCGGCAGGGTCTTGCGCAGGTCGCGGGCGCCGCCGATGACCCGGTCCAGCATCTGCCGGTCCAACGGATCGACCTCGGTACTCCGCCCCGGCTTGTCGGACTGGCCGAAGAGACGCTTTAGCACGCTGCGCGGGTTGATTTCCGCCGGCACGGTCTGGGTCGGTGAGCGGAAGCTGCAATGCGAGTAGTAGGCCTCGTGCAGTCCTTCCTGATTCTCCTTGTGCGTCTGCGGCATGGTGGCCAGTTCCAGCGACGGCAGCGAGGTGAGCGCGCCGATGTAGTTCGCGGCGATCTGGTCGGCCGAGATGGCGATGTTGACGCGATGCCGCGTCGGGGCATCGGGCAGCGTCGCCGTCAGCCAGGTCGAAAGCTCCAGGGCATGCGGCGCGCCGTTGAAGGGAGAAATCGGCACGCCCGAGATGCCCTTCATCATCAGGCACCGGTCGAGCACGGGGCGCAGCGACTCCAGGGCCGGCGGTAGAGAGCTGAGAAAAGTCTCCGGCGACGTGGGCCAGAACTGGTCCATGATGACACCGTGAGGCATGTACATGAAGCCCAGGCGAACCGGCGGCTTCGATGCCTTGCCGGCGATGGTGTCGGCCCATCCCATGGTTTCCAACAGCGGAAGCGCGAGCGAGGCGCCCGCCCCTTTCAGACAGGTGCGGCGGTCAATGAGGGCGTTCTTGAGCATGACTTGGGCGCGTTGACGGTTGCTGAGAGCGATCGGGAATTTCTATCGAACCCGACGCTGGGTGAAGGGGTAACTCGCCACGACCTCGATGACGAGCGTCTGCATACGATAGTCGTTTTTGGCGATCGCTTCCATCAGCTGATCCACCACGATCTCGTCATAGCCCTGCAGCGGACGACAGAGCGCGTAGGCCAGGAATCTCTCGACGAGATTGCGGGCGACCGCTTCCTCGCGCCCGGCGACGATCGCCTTCAGATCCCGGGGCGAGGCAAAGCGCTCGCCGCTCGGCAGCTCTCCCGAGGCATCGATCGCTCCCCCGCTGTCGTCCACCTCCCGCCAGCGCCCGATGGCGTCGAAATTCTCCAGGCCGAAGCCGATCGGATCGAGCACCTTGTGACAGTTCGCGCAGGTGGCATTGGTCACGTGCAATTCGGTGCGCTCGCGCAGGGTCAGACCGGCCACCTCTTTCTGATCCTGTTTTTCCAAAGGCGGAACATTGGCCGGTGGCGGCGGGACGTGCTCGCCCAGCACCTGTTCCAGCACCCACACCCCGCGTTTGACCGGGCTGGTGCGATTGGGAAAAGACGTCGTCGCCAGGACCGCCGGCATGCCGAGTATGCCTCCGCGATTGGGATCCTCCAGTTTCACCCGCCGCATCTCCGGTCCGGTGATCGAGCCATCGAGACCATAGAGCCCGGCCAGCGTGCCGTTGAGAAAGGTGTGGTCGCTGTCCACGAATCGCACCACGCTCTCGTTTTTCCGCACGATGTCTTCGAAAAAAAGCCGCGCCTCCTCCACCATTGCCGCACGCATCTCGGCCGTCATGAGCGGATACTTGGCCTCGTCGAAAGTCTTGCTCTCCAGGTCGCCCAGGCCCAGCCACTGCGCGCCGAAGCCATCGAAAAGCGCGCGCGACCGAGGATCCATGAGGAGGCGTTTCACCTGCGCTTTCAAGACCTCGGGCTGGTGCAGCGTTCCCGCGGCCGCCAGTTCATAGAGTGCGGCATCCGGAACGGTCGACCAGATGAGGTAGGAAAGGCGCGAGGCCATCTGGTAATCATCGAGGGGCACGATCTCCTGCTCCGAATCGATCTCCTCGGCGGGAGTGATGAAAAGAAATTGCGGCGAAACCAGGACCGCCTTGAACAGGAGACGCAGCGCCTCCGGATAGCCGAGTTCATTCTCGCGAGCCAGGTCATACACGCCCACCAGCACCTCCACTTCCTCGTCGGTCGGCGGCCTCCGATAGGCATCGCGGGCCAGTCGCCGGGCGACCTTTCTCGCCGCCTCCCGGGGATCTTCGCCCTTGCCGGGAGGTTCTTCGAAAAGCCGTTTCTGCACCGCGGTGGGCGGCTTTCCCATCGGCGCCAGGATCTGATCGAGGACCGCGTTGGCGATCCCGAGATACAGCTCCGACTGCAGAGGTGACAAGGTGTTCAGGTAACCCGCGCCGAAAACTTCGTCCGGCAAATCCTCCGCCACCGACGGGTCCACCCCGTAGAGATCGCGCAGCGTGTTGCCATACTCCACCTTGGTGAGGCGACGAAGGACAAAGGGTCCCGGATCCTTCGGACTGAGGTACTTGATCTTGCCGATCCAGTCCTCGAACTGCCGGCGTTCCTCGTCCGTCGGCAGCTTCTCCTCGTCGTCCGGCGGCATGTCGAAATCCTTCACATTGCTCACCGCCAGCTTCCAATGCTTCAGGTAGCGTGCCTGCCCCGGCCGCTTCAGCGCGGCGATGAGGTCGACGCCCCCTTTCCGCTTCTTGTTGCCGTGGCAATCCGAGCAGTAGTTTTTCACAAAGGGCGTGACCTGCTCGCTGAAGCCCTTCTTCGTCTCCGCCTGCAATGCGGCAAAAGCCTCATCGTCCAGGTCCGTTTCGGTCAACCCGAGAACCGAGGACAAGAACCACACGCCCGCACCCAGGACCGAAACCGCCGGCCCACGGCGAAGCCTGATCTCACGTCCCTGGCGACGAATGGCGAAGTGAATCATGAAAGACAAAGAAGAGAATGGAGAATCCCCCCAAAAATGTTCCGGCCCTCGGCGAGAGCTCGGACGCGCGGAAGGCTGGCCCGCCCATCGTTCTCGCGAAAGTGGCATCATTCCGCCATCACGAAGCGGCAGCGGTTCAACTGATCCCTGAAACCACCCTTTCGGACGCAAGAGGGTTCGGTCCGGGACTCAACAGGGTTGAATCGACGACCCAACAAGGTCGGGTGGGCGCCGCTCCCCGTAGCCGCGCTCGCCAAGAGCTTGGATCGAGGTCCCCGGCCACCTTCTGGCGAAGTCAGCTAAGGCGGGACGGCGACCAATTTCGATGTAACGTTAATACGGGCCGAGGTGAATCCAGTGAGTCACAGTCGTTCCTCACCAAAAACCTTGCTTCAAGAATTTCGTATGGCTAAACGTGTTTGAGCACTTGGAGAAATGGTAATTCGAAGCCAATCTCGTTTTCTTTATTTTTTCGAGATAGTCGACCTCCCCAATCAATCTTTGCGAGACGCGAAGGAGTATCTTACTACCCACGGAAAATGAGAGTTTTCATTTTTATCCTTCTCTTTGGCGTGACAGCCATTTGTCACGCCATCCCTGACGGTTGGACGCCGAATCCGGCCATCGTCGAGAAACTGGCCAGCACACCACTGAATTCCATCACGCCCTCGTTGTTCGAGGAAATCGATCCGGAGGAACGAATCCACTATTCCCTGATTCTCAGCAGCCTCAGCCTAGCCCGTTCCAACGATTTGGAAAAGGCAGAGCGATTTGCCGCCATCGCGACTGAGGAAGGTTACGCGAAAGAACCCATTCATCAGATCCAATTACATGCCTTGGAAATGACTCTTGGCGACTATCGATCCGATACCGAAAAGACGGCTTCGCATGGATTCAAGGCGATCGAGCTTTTCGACAAAGCTGAGAACATTCCCGTCGATCTCCAAAAACACGTTTTGGATTCTCTGGTCGCCGCCTGTTTCAGACTGGGTCGCTACGACGCTGTCTATGATGTCGCCAGTAGAGCGCAGAAAATCGCCAATGAGTCGAACCTGCCTGAAATGGAAGCAATGGCGTTTGCTGACATGGCTCAAGCTCGCTACAAGCAGGGAAACAGCAAAGAGTCCGATGCTTCGGCAAAGAAGGCGCTCGAAATTTTCGAGAGGATCGGAGATAACTCGGGAATTGGCGACTCCAAGAAAGTCCTCGGAAACTCCGCGTGGTTGCGGGATGAAGCGGAGGTTTCCTTGGAATATTACACGGATGCCATCACGCATTATGAGGCAGCGGGAAACTCTCATGGAATCGCAAACTGTTGCTACAATTCCGCCTTGGTGTTCATGCAATTGAAGAAGCATCAGGAAGCGCGGGTTTTATTGGAAAAGGCTTCAAAACACTTCATCAACTCAGGTTCTCTTGGCGGCGTTGGCATGGTCAAGATGTATTTGGCGATAAGCTATTGGGAACTGGATGAAATTGAGCTGGCGGAGGCCACTTTTAACGAGGCTCGAAACTACCTGGTTGAAGCTGGAAGCTTCGGCAGGCTCGCAGAACTCGAAGAGCATGTCGGTGACATGCTTGTCTCAATCGGAAGAAGGAAAGAGGCCAAAGAAGCATACCTCAAATCGATGGAAATCTTCGAGAAGACCGGAGATGATAGGGCGAACGGATTGAAAGGTAAGATCGACCAGTTGGATTCAAAGGTTTAGAGCAATTTAATCTAATTTGTAGCCGTATCGCATCCGTGTGGCGGCCACGGAATAGCTGAAAAGTCGGCAGGGCGTCGCTGTGTCGTTGGAAAAAAGGCCGAAGGCCTTTCTCAACGTAGCCTGGGGCAAAGCGAAGCGACGCCCCAGGTGGAAGGCCATCCGTCAGGCTTGGCTGAAGGCCAAGTTCACCTCGTTCGCAGGTTGCCGAAAATACCATCTCGGGAATTCGGGGTCGCTACCGCGGCAGGCGTGAAGTTGGCCTTCAGCCAACCAAAAACCCATCGATTCATTTCCCGGGGCGTTGCCCCAGGCTACGATGAAACCGGGCCGTCGGCCCTGAGTTAAGTCGTTTTAATCTAAGCTATAGCGGCCCCGAATCCGAATGGCGGCTACGGAAGAACCAAAAATGCGGTAGTGGCCGACATCTCGATTCTCGGGAAGCCTTCGCCGTCCCCCCCCTACCCCGTCGTCCGCAGACCGCTGGCGATGGCACTGATGGAGAAGATGAGGTCGTGAGGGAGTTCGCCGCCCTGGGCTCGCCATTGGCGGAGGAGTTCGACCTGTTGACGGTGCAAGGTGTTCAATGGGATCTCGCGAAGGGCGAGGGTCTTGGCGAAACGGGGACGCCGGTCGGAGATGGATTGTTTGAACAAGGCCGACAGATGGGTGTGGGCGAGTTCGCGCTCGGTGACGATGAGGTCCATGAAACGCTGGCGCAGGGCTTCATTTTCGACCAGGGAGGCGTAGGCGGCCATGAGGTCGGGATGGGCGCTGATGAGGTTGGTCTCGACGTTGGAAAAGACATAACGCAGCAGCGTGGAGCCGGGAAGGATCTCGGCGAGGCGACCGAAGTCGTCGGGCGCCTCGGCTTTCAATCGATCGAGAGCGGAGCCGACGCCGAACCAGCCGGGCAGGTAGAAGCGGGCCTGGGTCCAGCCGAACACCCAGGGAATGGCGCGCAGATCGGCGAGGCTGGCGGTGCCGGTGCGGCGGGACGGGCGTGAACCCATTCGGGTCTGCTCAAGCGCGTCGATGGGAGTGGCCTGGCGATAGAATTCGATGAAGCCCTCGGTCTCCAACAGGGATCGGTAGGCGGCGGTGCTCCATGCGGCGAGCCGGGGCATGAACTCGATGCCGGGATCCTCGACAGGCTCGGTGAGCCGATGACGCGCGGCGGCGAGGGTGACGCAGGCTTCGAGGCTCTCGAGATGGTAGGCGGCGTTGTCGGGGTAGGCGTATTTCTTGGCGATGGTCTCGCCCTGCTCGGTCATGCGGAAATCTCCGCCGAGCGATCCGTGAGGCAGCGCGCGCATGAACCAATCGGTCGGGCCAGCGCCGCGGCTGATGGTGCCGCCACGTCCATGGAAGTAGCGGATTTCGACGCCATGGGCGCGCCCGGTTTCCGAGATGGCGCTCTGCGCGGCGTGGAGAGCCCACTGGCTGGCGAGGATGCCGCCGTCCTTGTTGCTGTCGCTGTAGCCGAGCATGATCTGCTGGGTCGGCGCGGCGGCGGGATCGTCGCTTTTCTCGCGGCCGGAAACTTCCAGGCTGCGTCGGGCGACGGGATGGCGCA
>JAGRPB010000139.1 GCA_020439945.1 Verrucomicrobiia bacterium | reverse complement strand
ACGAGTGGATCGAAGGCGCCGTCGTCGTGCCCATCGTGGGCGAGATAGCGTTTTCCGGTGACGACCTCCTCGATCCCGTCCCCGTCAAGATCGGCCCAGAGCAGGGCGTGAGCCTGGGACCAACTCTCGTCGATTGCGTGCCGGATCCAGGTACGTTTTCCCCCCGCATCGGTGACGTTTTCCTCCCAGAAGAGGCCATAAGAATGGCCGCTGCCCCAGATCAAGTCGCCGTCGCCATCGGCATCGATGTCGCGGACCAGCACGGGGAGGCCGGCGCGGACGAGGGAAAATTCCGGATGCCAGACCCAGCCTCCGGCAACGGGATCAGCGGGCGCTTCGAGCCAGCCTTCGGCGGAGACGATGTCCCCTCTCCCGTCGCCATTGATGTCGCCAAATCCGTTGCCGTGTCCCTTGGATTCCTCGGGCAGCGGATGCTCGCTGAACTGGCGGGATTCAGGTTCGAAGCGAAGCCAGACCGGCTTTTTCACGGAATTCGGCAAAAGATCGAGCCAGCCATCGTTGTCGATATCGAACAACCGACCGGTTTCCGACGCGCCCGGCAGGGCGATGGGATGGCGCGGCCATTCGCGATCGAGATCGTCGGGATGTTCGATCCAGAAGATGGACTGGCTGCGATAGTTGACGCTGATGAAGTCGGTGTCGTCATCGCCGTCGACATCGTAGGGCAGGTGCGAGTAGCCATCGTAGCGCGCTCGGATCTGCGGCCAGTGGCGGACGAAGTGAGTTTCAACGAAGTCGGGACCGGCATACCACCACGCGCCACAGAGGATGTCGGGAACTTCATCCCCATCGATGTCATCGACGGCGCAGGCGGAAAAGGCGGAGTTCAGATTGATGACATGTACCGCGAAGCCGGACGGCTCTTTTCCGGATTGCTCCTCGGATACAACGGGAATCGCAAACCCCGAGCAGGCTGCAAATGCAACTGCGATGCTCAGGGTGAGCGAAGGCCGGAAGCGACAAGTCATTCGGGTGGACATTAGGTGAATCAACCGGAAAGAAGAACGGTATTTTCGGGGAAAACAGGTTACTTGCCGCACTCCGACCTTTAAAATAGAGCGAATCTTTTGCCGCTTCCTATACTTCTTCCTCGTCACCTTCCTATTCCACAACTGGAATCCGGGAGCCCACACAGTGCGATTGAATAGGACGAAGACGATGAATAGGAATAGGAGGGATCGTTAAAGGGTGTGGATCTGGTAAACGACGCGACGGAGGCCCGAGACCTTGATGACGCTCCTCTCGATACTGGAATTGAGCAGGCGCTCGAACATCTGCTCTTCCATCCTCTCGACGGTCGGATAGCGATCGAAAATGGGCTGGAGTGGGTTGTGACATTCGACAATGTGGAGCCCCTCCTCGCGATCGTAGACACAACTGGAAATGTAGCCTTCCTGATCCCGCCATTTGGCCAGCGAAGTGGCTCGATCAGCCACGGAATTGCCCTTCACCTTTTTCCCGTATTTCTCGGTCTGTTTCTGGAAGAAGGCGTAGAGCAGTTTTTCGGCGGCGTTGGACTCCAGCTGATTGGCGGCGTCGAGCAATGCGAGCGTCACCTCGTCACCGATCCCGGGAAAGACGAGATCGGCTTTCTCTGTCAGGCGATAGAGCTTTTCCGGTCGTCCCACGACTTTGGGTCGTCGCCAGGTGTCGAGATAGCCGAGCTTTTCGAGCGCCACGCAGTGTTTCTTGACCCCCATGTAGCTCATCTTGAGATCCTTGGCGAGTTCAGGCACGGAGAGTCCGGTGGACCGCTTCACCAGGATGATAATGTCGAACCAATGGGGCCGACACAGGTCGCGAAATGTCTTCAGAAACATCGTAAAAAGTTTTTACCCGATTTTTTGGTAAAGTAACACTGTTTCGATGATTTTCACCTGATCAGAAAAAGGAGCAATGCGGCAAAGTGGCGGATTTTCGGCACGAGCGGCAGTTCGCCTTTCTGCTCCTTGTTTCCGGATCCTTCGGCAACGCAGATCCCGATAGGATCGGCTTGCGACAAGCGAACCGGGAATCGTGAAATCGCCAAATAGTCCCGCTCGGAGCACCGTTGTAAGGATTTTCGGAGAGGGAACGTCAGCTTGCGTGAATTGACATCGACCACCGCAATTCTAAAATCGTAGAGTTTTCGTTACCGTCCCTTCGCCGGAGCGCAGATCTCCTCTTCGCCTCGTCTCTCCGCCTACACCGCCCCGACCATGCATCACGACCGGAAGCAGGATCTTTCGAAGTCCTTCATTTCGCACGCCCCCGGCTACTGGGCCGATCAAGGAGTCACCGCCGAGGAGTGGAATGACTACACCTGGCAACTGAAGAACCGGATCACATCGCTGCCGCAGCTCGAGCAGCATCTCAACCTGAGCGACGAAGAGCGAAACGGCGTGCTCCTCTCCGGCACCAAGCTGGCGATGGCGATCACCCCGCATTTTTTCAATCTCATCGATCGCGATGATCCGAACTGCCCGATTCGTCGGCAGGTGATCCCGCGCATCGAGGAGACCTGGACGGATGACTACGAGATGGCGGATCCCTGTGGCGAGGATTCGCACATGCCGGTCCCGGGCCTGGTGCATCGCTATCCCGATCGCGTGTTGTTCCTCGTCACCGACCGCTGCGCCTCCTACTGTCGCTACTGCACCCGCAGCCGGGTCGTCAGCGGCGTCGGCGAGCAGGGACTCGACACCGACTACGAAGCGGCATTTCGCTATCTTGAGGAACACACCGAGGTTCGTGACGTGCTGCTTTCCGGAGGCGATCCCCTGCTCTTTTCCGATTCGAAACTGGAGAAGATCCTGAGCCGCCTTCGATCGATCGAGCACATCGAGTTTCTCCGCATCGGTTCGAGGATTCCGCTTTTCCTGCCCCAGCGCATCACGCCAGAGCTTTGCGCGATGCTGCAGAAATATCACCCGCTTTTCCTCAGCGTTCATGCGAACCACCCTCGCGAACTGACGGTCGAGTCCAAAGCCGGACTGGAGCGCCTCGCCAATGCCGGCATTCCGCTGGGGAACCAGAGTGTGCTTTTGCGCGGTGTGAACGATGACATCGAAACGATGGAGACCCTCGTGCACAAGTTGCTGATGTGCCGCGTGCGCCCCTACTACCTCTACCAGATGGACCTGATCCGGGGATCGGGACACCTGCGGACCTCGGTGGCAAAAGGGATCGAATTGATCGAACAACTCCGCGGTCATACCACGGGTTATGCGGTGCCGCAGTATGTCATCGACGCCCCCGGCGGCGGTGGGAAGGTGCCGGTGAATCCGGACTACGTGATCCAGAAAAACGAGGAGCGCGTGCTGGTGAAAAATTACGAGGGCAAGGTCTTCGAGTATCCCGAACCGCCCGTTCCCGTCGAGGCTCCGCTCGAGCCGGCCGCGCACCTGGCGGGATAAAGGTGGGGCAGATTTGAAACCTGCCTTCACTGGGATTGAACAGGGTCAGGTCGCCGACCTGACAGGGTTTAATCGGCAGCTTTCAAATCTGCCCCACAATTGACGCGACGAATTTCGCGGCGACACTCTGGGCTTTTCCCCTCTGCGCTTCGCCCACCATGCCTGCACTGATCGTCAAACCGCGCGCCCGGATTTTTCACGGGCATGAGTGGGTCTATTCGAGCGAGGTTCAGCGGCTGACGGGCAATCCTCAGCCAGGCGATGTCATCGAATTGGTCTCGGCAAGAAACCGACCGCTGGGCTCGGCGATCTACAATCCGGAATCGCAGATCGTGGCGCGGCGATTTTCACGGAGAAAACAGGATCTCGATGCGGATTTTTTCCTGCGGCGGCTCGAGCGGGCCCGCGATCTGCGGGAACGTCTCGGATACGCGGATCCCGTTTATCGTCTTGTTTGGAGCGAGGCCGACGGGCTGCCCGGCGTGGTGATCGATCGCTATGGCGACCACTTTGCCCTGCAGACTCTGACTCTGGCGATGGATCAGCGGAAGGAACTGATCGCCGACGCGATCGCAGCGCTGTTTTCTCCCCAATCGATCACCGAGCGCAACGATTCGCCGATCCGAAAAGCGGAGTCGCTCCCCCTCGTGACCGGCAACCTCCGCGGCGGTTCTCCGGCGCCTTTTGAAATCTCGGTGAATGGCATTCGCCAGGTCGTGGATCTCGGTGAAGGACAGAAAACGGGCATCTATCTCGACCAACTCGACGCCTACGTGTCCGTGTCTCAGCACGCGAAGGGACGTCGGGTGCTCGATTGCTTTTGCAACCAGGGAGGCTTTGCCCTGCATGCCGCGAAAGCCGGCGCCAGCAGCGTCGTCGCCGTCGACGTGAGCGAGTCGGCGGTAAAATCGACCGCCGACAACGCGGCGCTGAACGGCCTGAACGTGGAGGCGATCGAGGCAAACGCGTTCGATTACCTGAAGGACTCGGAAAGCCGGCTCCAGCAATCGGGAAATGCCGAGGACGGATTGTTCGATCTGATCGTGCTGGATCCGCCGAGCTTTACCCGCAATCGCAAATCGGTGAACGACGCGCTGCGCGGCTACAAGGAGATCCACCTACGGGCGCTCAAAATGCTGAGCCGCGACGGCATTCTCGCCACCTTCTGTTGCTCACACCACGTCAGCCGCGAGGAATTCCGCCAGGTGATCTGCGACGCGTCGGTCGATGCGCGCCGCACGGTTCGCCAGATCGCCTCGCATTCACAGCGGCTGGACCACCCGATCATTCCGACGGTTCCGGAAACGGAATACTTGAAAGGGTTTACCTTCGAAGCCGTTCCGGGCTGGTAGCGGTGGCGCACTTCGGTTTCTCCTGGTGAAGCCCACCATGGCAGTCGGCTGGCTTAACCGGATCGATGACAGGATTCTCTGCCCAGGTGCCGAATCCTGCTCGATTTTCTTCAATACCGGCTTGCCTAAAAACCAGCGATTCGTTAGGAGATTTCCAATGAAGCTCACCGTTCCCCCAAACCGCCATTCGCGAGCCTGTCAAAAGGGCGACACTCTCCGAGGGGTCATTTGGACGCTGGTGGCCGTCGCAGGCACTGGTCTGATTGTCGCTCGCTTCTTCCTGTTCAACCATGATCAGCCTGAAATACGGCAAGACCGAAAACCCGATCACACCACAGAATCCCGGAACGAAGGGAAAGACGACAGCGGCTCCCGGGAACTCAAGATTCGAGGTTTGGAAAATCCGATCAAGTTTGACGAAAGCGCCAAAACCAGCGCCGAAGCACTGAGTGAGTCCGTGCTTCCCTGGCTGAATGAGAATTGGCATCCCGACGATCCTCCACCCAATGTGGATGCGGAAAAGTGGAAGCAACTCATCGGGGCGCTGATCGCTCACGAAACAGGAAAACCACCGGCAATGACGCCACCAGAGATATGGAAAGTGGCGGAGTCCATGGTCGACGGTTCATCGAGCAATCCTCTGAGCGCCTTCCTCGTTGGCATTGCATTGCCGGGAAATTATCCAGAGAGAAAAGAACTGCTGGACGCCGCTCGAAAAGGATTGGCGGCCGTCAATGGCGGGGAGATCCTGACCTTTCACGCCACGCTCGCTTGGGCGAGCACCGCGGATACCGAAGAGGAGTCCGATCCGGAAAACGCCAAGGAAAAGGACGCGAACCCCACAGCAAAAGCCGATGACGAATCTCCAGCGGAAATCTGCCTTTCGGCCATGGCTCGCGCCTTGGAAGCCAACGAGGGCTTTTCGAAATTCGACGACCGGCTGGCTGGCTATCTGCTTGTGGAGGGAGCGGGCGAGACACTACTCGAAGCTGATCCAGAGGGTTTCTTTAGCGTGGTGAGCGCATGCGCCTCGGCGAAGCCTTGGATGAAGAAGTGGGTCGAGGGAAAGATGTACCACAGAATCGCTTGGGGTGCCCGTGGCGGCGGATATTGGAGTTCCGTTTCCGACGAAGGTCGGACGCTCTTTCCAAGAAACATCGAAAAGGCCAACCGCGCGTTGGAAGAAGCCTGGGAGATGGAACCCGGCCATCCCGGTGTCGCCGCGGATGGGATCGCAATCGCCATGGCACGCAGTGGAAGCAACGACCAGGAGCATCGTCGAGAAATGCTCAAATGGTTCGAACGAATGAACCAACTCGAAATCGACTATGCCGACGGCTACACCAATGTCCTGTGGGGTTTCCGCAAACGCTGGCATGGCGAACTGGAGACGCCGGTGCGTTTCGGTGAAGAATGCCTCCGCTCTGGGCGCTTCGATTCCAACGCTCCGTGGTTCTACCTCCAGTCGCTGCGCGACTACGCGACCGAATGGGACCTTCCCTCGAACATGTTTCCCAAATTTCGCGAGGTGGAAAATCTGATCCAGCTTTTTGAAGGTGCTGAAAGCGCCGAGGAACGCGCACTGTGGCGACGTCACGACCGCACCGAGGCGGCAGTCGCACTGGCACAGTGCTGGGAATACGAAGAAGCCGCCAAATGGATCGAGCGGCTGGGCTCTGAACCAATGGATCCCCTCGTGCTTCAATCATGGAATATTGAAGAAGACAGCCTGAGGGAAAAGATCGCCCTTTTCTCCGCACCAGAGAACGAAGCCCTACGGAAAGCGGAGAAGTCCCAGTTGCAGTTCCAATCCGGACCGGCCGCCGATGCCTACAAAGCGGCCCTGGAAAAGACAGATCTGGCGCCTGTCATGCGCAAGCATCTGCAATACCAATATCAGGTGGCGCGCATCGAGTACGAATTCTCCTCCAAAGGCAAAGTCGGACATTTCGGCCCGGACGGCGAGGAAGGCGGTTGGCTGTTGGAATACGCGGTGGGGCTCGACGGAGCCGTCGCTGCCACGGGAAAAAATGCCGGCTATTTCAGGGCCACCTGCGAAGCCAAGATCGGGCCAGACTTCCAACTTGAGGGAAAAGTAAAAACCGAAAACGCGGCCGAAGGCCTCAGAACGTGGATATCCTTTGGCTACCCGGAATGGTCGAACAAGGAACGCTGGAGCACCGTCTCTTTTGTCCGCCAGGAGGATCAAGGGGCGGTGCTCCTCGCCAATGCCTTAAACACACCGGAGGAAGTCACCGAGATGAAACTCCCGGACGAGTTCGAATTTCGCCTACAAGTAAGCCGGAAAACCATCAGTCTTTGGGTCGATGGCAAACCGGTCTGGGACCACGTCGCCGTCCCCAGCCACTTCGTTCAGGAGGGGCACTCTCGGGTCGGTTTGGGTGGCATTTTCGGCAGCGACCGAGTGGGCGTTCAATTCGAGGATCTGCGGCTCACATCCAATCGGTAAGGAAAAACCGAAAGGTTTCGGGTTGATCGGCGTGGCGGCTCCCGGCATGCTGCCCCGGTCCTCCCGATCGATGTCAGAACTCGAACAGTTTCGCCTGCTGCTGCGCATCCACACCCGCATCCTGCGGACCCGGATGGTGAAGATGGCGACGACGTCGCGATTGATGACGCTGACGCTGGCCGGTTTCCTGATCACCTATTCGGTCACCGCCTATTTCCTGTTTCGGCGCGGGCTGATTTACTTCGGGCAACTCCCCGCAGCCGGCGGATTGTTGATCGATCGCATGATGCACGTGGTCTTTTTCTGCTTTCTCCTCATGTTGATGTTTTCGGTGGCGGTGACCGGCTATATCGCGCTCTACCGAAGTCGTGACACGCGCTGGTTGTTGTCGCTGCCGATTTCACACCGCGTCGTTTTTCTCTGGAAGATCTTCGAAGCGACCGCCTTTTCCTGCTGGGGATTGCTTTTCATCTCGGCGCCACTGTTGGTGTCATTCGCCGAGATTCGCGAAGCGGGGGCCGGCTTCTACGTGCGCACGATCGCGGGACTGTTCCCGTTCCTGATCATTTCCAGCGCTCTCTCGGCGATCCTGCTGCTCACGGTGGTGCGCTGGGTAACGCGCAAACAACTGATCGCGTTCGGAATCCTCGCCGTCGTCCTCTTTCTGGTCGGCATCACGCGCACGATCATCCATGAGCGCGAGATCACCGAACGCCTCGGTTTCAGCGCCGCGCTGACGTTTCAACAGGTGATCCGGCATACCGATCTGACGGTCAACCCGATCATTCCGAGCACCTGGTATGCGTCGTCGATCATCGATTGGAGCCGTCCGTATCGGATTGCGGGATCATTGCTGCACCCTTCGCTACTGATCAGTTGGTCGCTGATGGGCGTGATGACCTTGGGCTGGTTGGCGAAACACTGGTTCTATCGAAGCTGGAACCACAGTGTCCAGAATGCTGCGATCGCGGCCTTGCGGAGGCAGCCTCCCACTTTGGCCGAACTGCCCGCGCTGGTCCACCGCCACCGACCTCGAACCAGCCTGCTCTCCCGGGTTTCAGGACGTTCGCTCGCGGCCGTGACGCGCAAGGATTTGATCAGCTTTCGCCGCGAACCCGCCCAATGGATCCAGTTTCTCATCGTGTTCGGCTTGCTGGCCATCTACGCGACGGGGCTCCGTCGGCTCAACGAACACCTTGATCAACCCCGCGATCTCTACCTGGTCGCCTACCTGAATCTGGCTGTCTGTGCGCTGGCCCTGTCGACTCTGACGACCCGTTTCATTTTTCCACAGTTCAGTCTGGAGGGACGACGACTCTGGGTCCTCGCGATGTCGCCGCTCAAATTACAGACCATTGTTTTACAAAAGTTTTTCCTCAGCACCCTGTTCACCAGCCTTGCGGTGTCGATTATCATCCTGATCTCGGGAAATACGCTGAACCTCGGAGCCTCCGACACGCTTTTTTTCACCCTGGCGATCCTCATGATTTCGATCGGTCTGAACGCGACCGCAGTCGGGCTCGGTGTGCTCTTTCCCAACCTGGAGGAAACCAATGCGGCCAAGATCGTGAGCGGCTTCGGAGGCACGCTGTGCCTGGTCATCAGCTTCGTTTACATCGTGACTTTCCTGCTTTTGCTGGCCTGGTCACGGATTGAAACCTTCCGCGCCAATCAGGTACCGGAACACTGGCTTGACGGTCGGCACGCGGCGGAAGCCCTCGGGATCGCCGTGGCTCTGACGGCCTTCCTGACAACGATCCCACTAATTTTTGCGATGAAACGACTAAAAAGACTGGAAATTTTAGGCAATTTGTAATATTAAGTTGTCCGAACTAATTCCAGATCTTTCCATAATGAGTTCCCTCGCCTTTGCTCCTCCTCACCTCGACGACTCTGACGACGAAGAAGTCCTGATTCAGTTCGACGATACCGCTTTCGAACCATCCATCCCATCTGAGGAAGATTTCGAAGATCAGGTCCGCGAAGCCCAGGAGCAGCTCGCCCAGCTCCGCCAGCGGGAGGAGCAACTCGAGCGCCAGAAGCGGGAGCTGGAAGAACTTCATCAGCGCAAAGCGGTTTTCACCGAAAACCGTGACGTGCTTCACGAGGAACTGACCCGCGCCATCGCGGCGTTGAATCGGGAATCGGAAGAATGCCAGCGTCGTGCCGACGATTGCCTCAACACCCGCGAAGCTCTCGATCACTACCTGCGCACGGTTGACAGCCTGCGCCCGGACATGTGGAGCCGCAACCAACTGAAAGAGGAGCTCGGCAAGGCCCAGGGTCGTATCGACGAAGCAGAAGAGGAATTGCGCAGCGCTTCCCCGCTCCTCGCATCGATTCGCGGCGGCAAATCGAAAATTGCCAGCGCCAAGCGCAACGCCAGCGCGTCCAATGACGAAACCGGTCAGGGATTCCTCTACTGGTTCAAGAGCGGCCTCGCTTTCACCTTGCCGGTGATGATTTTTCTCGCCGTGTTCGGGCTGATCTTCCTTGTTTTCGGCGGTTCTTGAGAAAGTGGCGGACAGACCCACCGGATGCCGCCGGTGCCTGCCGCTTCTCTTCCCCGTCGAATCAATCAACTGCTCTTCTCGTTTTCCTCACCACAAACCACAGACAAGCCATGGGTAACCAACGTCGCAGTCAACGCTCAGCCAGTCGCAGGATCGCCGCGGATCGGAACGATCTTCTGCGTGGCGACTCCACCGCGCCCCAACGCGGACGTCGCGGTTCTCAACCGCCCGCCGAGGATGAATGGCAGATGCTCAACGCCCAGATCGGTGCGCTGGAGAATTTCATTTCGGGAGCCGCCGCCCGCGCGGATCGCCAGCGCCGTCAGCGATTGCAGAATATCCTGCCCCCGCCCGATCGCGCGGACTACCCGCGCAGTCATTCCCAGCGGATGAGCCGTTGGCAGGAGCGCAACCACTACGATGAGCGCACTCGCCACGGGGTCACCTTTTTCCTGCTCTTTTCCGCCGTGTGCGCGCTGCTCTGGTGGCTGCTCCACGCCTCGGCCGGGATGTGAGTCCCGCGCAGCGAAAGGTTTCAGCAAACCATCCCCCAAGCAAGGGTGATTCGGCGAGTCCGAGTCACCCTTTTTTGTTCATTCTCTTCGCTTACCGCCCCCTCCTACCTCTACGAATACCGCCGTGTCTGCGGCATTGTTCTCTACATCGGATATCGGGTATCTTTCGAAGACATTTCCCGATGCATCATACCGCTTCCAGCCGACAGGTTCTGATCATTTTCGCAATCACCGGCCTCTACCTTCTCACCGCCGGGATCGCCGCCTGGCGATTGGGAAACAGCGAATTCGTCTTCTATATCGTGGTGATGCTGATCATCATCGCCGGCATCACCCTGCTACATCGCCGTGTCGGATTGAGCGCCGGACTGCTCAGCGGTCTCTGCCTGTGGGGATTCCTTCACATGGCAGGCGGTCTCGTTCCGATCCCCGCCTCCTGGCATCAGGGCCTCGATCAGGATGTGCTCTACAATTTCTGGTTTATTCCCCAGCGCCTGAAATACGATCAAGTCGTCCACGCCCTCGGATTCGGATTAACCACCTGGTTGTGCTGGCAGGCCCTGGAAACCGCGTTCGAAAAACACGCCTCCACAAACGGAGCCCCGCGACCGACTCTTGGATTGATGGTCCTCTGCGCCGCCGCGGGAATGGGCTTCGGCGCCCTGAACGAGGTGGTGGAATTCATCGCCACGCTCACGCTTCCCAACACGAATGTCGGTGGCTACGAAAACACCGGATGGGATCTGGTCTCCAACCTGGTCGGAGCCATCATCGCCGCCGTCCTCATCTGGATTCGCGGCCGAACTCAGGATACGGGCCGGGGCTGATCGCCCGGGACCACTCGGTTTTGCTGCCGTCTTCGAGCCATTGACCGCAGGGCACTCTTCGGGCTTGATCGAGGAAAGCTCTCACCCACATGAAACTATCCCGCCGTTCTTTCACGCTCCTTTTCCTGGCAATCGCACTTCTTTCCCTCGTTCCCGTCGCCGCTGAAGCCGGTCCCCACGTGGTCTTCATGATCGGCGAACGCGAATACGGCACCGAGAAGACCTTGCCGGAGTTTTTCGAAAAGGAACTGGCGCCCAAAGGTTTCACGGCAGATTTCATCACCGCGCCGACCGAGGGCGAAGCGCGCAATGATTTTCCCGGATTGGAGAAAGCGCTGGCGAAAGCCGATCTCCTCGTTGTCAGCGTGCGACGTCGGGCACCCACGACCAGTCAACTCCAGGCGCTTCGCGACTATCTCGACAAGGGCAAGCCCCTGATCGGACTGCGCACCGCGAGTCACGCCTTCCATCTGCGCGGCGAGGCGCCACCGGAAGGCCACGCCATCTGGGAGAGATTCGATCCCGAGGTGCTTGGAGGAAACTATCAAAATCACTACGGCGACGAATCGTTCGCCATCACACCCGCGGATGGAGCCGTCGATTCCCCCTTGCTGGAGGGCGTCGAACTCAAGTCATCGTCACGCCTCTATCGCTCCGGTCCGCTCGCGGAAAACGCCACGCCATTGCTGATCGGAACCTTGGGAGAAAACCCTCCCGAGCCGGTGGCATGGACACACCACTTCGGTCCGAACAACGCGAAAGTGTTTCACACCTCGCTGGGCACGCAGGAAGATTTCGCCCAACCCGGATTCCGCCGACTTCTCGCCAACGCCGTGACATGGGCGCTCGAAACCGAGTGAGAATCGGCGCCCATCAGTCATTCATCGCCAGCGCCCGCAACACGTAGCGCGCCAGCGTGCAATACTGTTCGACGAAATCATCTCTCAAGCGCTCCGACGGACGCGCCATGAGATAGGCGAGATGGTTCACCGCGACCGGATCCCCCAGCAGTTCCCGCGGCGAACGCCCCTGATCCTGCAAAAAACGTTCCGTCACTTCCGCCAGATACTGCGGCGCCCGCAATGGCAGCATTCCCTCGGGAAATCCTGCCCAGAAAATCTCCTCGAGCCCGCCTCGGAGTGTATCGGAGCCGCTCATGGGAAACAGTCTAAACCGGCGGCAGGCATCTGCCCAGCCCGATCTTCATCCCGCCGAAAAATCAATTAACTTTTCCAAACAAATTCGTTGCCAAATCCGCCATGGAGTTCTTTGATACCAGTACCCCATAAGCCTGTTTTTCGGCCGTGGTTGCGTGTGTCAATTTCTACACAAACCACCTTGAATGCTGAAAAGCCTACGCGATATTCGTCTTTACGACCCTTCCTGCCACGTCGAATGAGCGCCACAGCCAGTCCTGCTCCCAAAGAGCAGTCCTCTTCCGATTCCACTGATCTTCAGAACGCCGTTATCCGCTTCGCCGGGAATTCCCAAGATGGGATTCAGACGATCGGTGGTTTCCTCGCCAAACTGGCGGGACGCAGCGCTCGTGAAGTCATGACCTACATGACGATTCCGTCCACGATCTCGGGCGGACCATCCATCTTCCAGGTTCATCTCGGATCGGGCGAAGTGCTCTCTCCCGGCGATGAAGCCGACTTCCTCGTCGCCTTCTATCAGCACAGTTACGACAATCACATCAACTCCCTGCGCGACGGCGGCGTCTGCATTTACGATGCCGACAACGTCGAGCCGACCGTCAACGAGCGGGACATCCAGCACGTCGGCATTCCCATCACCAGCACCACGGTGGAAGCGCTGGGCGGCAGCACGCGCGAGCGGGGCAAAAACCTCTTCGTGCTCGGCCTCGTCACCCAGCTTTTCAAACTCGATCACGACAAAGTCGTCGCCCTGATCGAACGCCAGTTTGGTCGCAAAGGCGATGACGTGATCCGCAACGCGCGCCTCGCCTTCGACGCCGGCTACGCCTATCAACTCGGCAGCGACATCATCAAGCAGAGCTACGCGCTCCGCGCCGGTGCCTCGGTCGACAAGGATCGCATCACCACCGACGGCAACACGGCTCTCATGTACGGGCTCATCGCCGGCGGCATCCGCTTCGGTGCCGGCTATCCGATCACCCCGTGGTCGTCGATCATGGAGGGGCTGCGCACCGAGCTTCCGAAATATGGCGGTCTCTTCGTGCAGGCCGAGGACGAACTCGCGGCCGTGTCCATGGCGCTCGGGTTCTCCTACGCCGGTCACCTCGCCGTCACCGGCAGCTCCGGCCCGGGGCTTTCCCTGAAAATGGAGGCGCTCAGCTACGCCGTGATGGCCGAGCTCCCGCTCGTTGTCATCAACGTGCAGCGCGGCGGTCCGAGCACCGGCCTGCCGACCAGCGTCGAACAGAGCGACCTCATGCAGGCCATCTACGGTTCCCACGGCGATACCCCGCGCATCGTGCTGGCTCCGAAGAACGTCGAAGACTGTTTCTACACCGCCGTCGAAGCCTGCCAGTTGGCCCGCAAATACAGCTGCCCGGTCCTCGTGCTCACCGATCAGGCGCTGGCGACCCGCATCGAAGCCTTCCGCGAGCCCAATCTCGACGAATGTCTCATCGAAGCTGAGCTCGATCAGACTCCTCGCGACGAGAACTTCAAGCCTTACCCGGTCGACGGCGATACCCGCCATGCGCCTCCCGGCACCAAGATGCTTGGCGGAAAGTACCCGGTCGTCACCGGGCTGGAGCACGACGAATGGGGTCATCCCAGTGCCAGCCCCCAGATGCACGTCAAGATGAACGCCAAGCGCCGGGAGAAGATCAAGGCCGTGGCCGAGGAGATTCCGTTGCCTGAAGTTTATGGCGAAGATTCCGGCGATGTTCTTCTGGTGGGTTGGGGTTCCACTTGGGGACCGATCCGCGAAGCAACCAATCGCGCCCGCTCGAAAGGCGATTCCCTGAGTTCGCTCCATTTGCGTCATCTCAATCCCCTGCCCAACGGGCTCGATGAGATTTTCGCCAAGTTCAAACACGTCGTCGTGGTCGAAATGAACGACGAAGGTCTCTACGGAAACGGCCAGTTGGCCACCCTGCTCCGTGCCCGCTACTGCGATCCCAAGATCCGTTCGGTTTGCAAGACCGACGGACTCAACTACCGCATCCGTGAGATCCTCGAAGGCGTCGCGAACGTGACCGCCTGAGTCGATTGCGCTCGCCTCCCCACCTCTTTCATCCTGCTTTTTCGTTAACCGCCTTCCCTCTCTCGATCATGGCCGCCGCCGCTGACGCTCCCCAGAAGCTGACCAAGAAAGAACTGAGCGCCGATCACCCGACCTGGTGTCCCGGCTGCGGAGACTTCGCCGTCCTCGCTTCCTTCTTCAAAGTCCTGGAAAAACTGCAGATTCCCCACGAGCAGATCTGCACCATCGCCGGGATCGGTTGTTCCTCCCGCTTTCCTTACTTCGTCAACGGACACGGCGTGCACTTCATTCATGGACGCGCCCTGCCCTTGGCAACCGGCGTGAGCCTATCGCGTCCCGATCTGCACGTGTTTGCCTTCGGCGGTGACGGCGACGGCTACTCCATTGGCGGCAACCATCTCGATCACGCCGCGCGGAAGAACGTCAATCTCACCTACGTGGTGATGGACAACTTCGTCTACGGTCTCACCAAGAAGCAGACCTCGCCGACCTCGCCCCAGGGATTCAAGTCCAAGACCGACCCGACCGGCGCCATCGACCGGCCCATCAACCCGATGAAAAAGCTGGTATCCAACGGCGCCACCTTCGTCGCCCGGACCCATGCCGCTCAGGTGAAGCACATGATGGA
>JAGRPB010000138.1 GCA_020439945.1 Verrucomicrobiia bacterium | reverse complement strand
CAGATCTTTTCCGATCTGCTCGATGAATGGCGCGAGATTTTCCGGGCGCTGAAGATTCCCATCCTCCCGATCGCGACCGCCCAGCCCGCCGCCGATCAGATCCGTGGTCTTTTCGGAGAGGCGCAACCCAGCTGACTTCGTCATGGCAGAATCCGATCCCGCCGCCAGTCTCGATCGCCTGCACGACATCGTGTCGCCCGACCCCGTGCCGTGGCTGCCGCCTGCGCCCGGCTGGTACGTCCTGGCCGGAGTGCTCCTCATCGCGGCGATCGTTTCCGCCATCGTCGCCCGGCGTCGTTGGAAAGCCGGGGCCTATCGGCGTGAGGCCTTGCGCGAACTCGAATCGGCCGATACCAGCGCCGCCATTGCCGCGCTCCTCCGCCGGGTGGCGCTGAGTGAGACGCCGCGCCGGGAGATCGCGCCTCTTGAGGGCGAGGCCTGGATGAACTGGCTCGCCGAGCGCTATCCGGCCCAGCCTCCGTCCGCCCCGATCCGCGAGCAGCTCACCGCGGGCATCTACGGCGCCGCCACCTCGCCCGACACCACCGTGGTTCGCACCTGGGCCGCGAATTGGATTCGCCATCATCGTCTCCCGGAGGCCGCGAAGAATTCTGCCTGACCGAGATGCTCACCTTCGCCCATCCCTGGCTCCTGATCCTGCTGCCGCTGCCGTGGTTGCTGCGTCGTCTGTTGCCGCCGCGCCGGGCGAACCGCGCCGCCATCCGGGTTCCGTTCGGGGATCGCCTTCGCCGGATTTCCGGTGGTGAGAAATCCGCCGCCACCGTGGAGAGATCAGCCCGGCATTTCGTGGTGCCTCTGCTCCTGTGGATCATCCTGCTCGCCGCGCTGGCGCGTCCGCAATGGCTCGAGCCGCCGATCACGAAGCAGCAACCGACCCGTGACCTGCTGCTGCTCGTCGATCTGTCGGGATCGATGAAACAGGAGGACTTCACCAACGCCGAGGGAAAAACGGTGGACCGGCTCACGGCGGTGAAAGAGGTGCTCGGCGACTTCCTGGAGCATCGCGAGGGCGACCGGGTCGGGCTGGTGGTTTTTGGCGACGCCGCCTTCCTGCAGGCGCCGTTTTCCACCGACCTCAGCCTGTCGCGCCGCTTGCTGGACGAGACAGTCATCGGCATGGCCGGACCGCGCACCGCCTTTGGCGACGCCATCGGGCTGGGCATCGCCCAGTTTGACGCCAGTGAAGCGCCCGCCAAGACCATCATCGCCCTGACCGACGGCAACGACACCGCGAGCCAGGTGCCACCGGTTGAGGCCGCACGCATCGCCGGTCAGCGCGGCATTCGCATCCACACCGTGGCCATCGGCGATCCCACCACGGCGGGGGAGGAAAAGCTCGATGAGGCGACCCTGAAAGCCACCGCCAAAGCCGCGAACGGCTCCTATTTCTTCGCCGCCGACCGCAAAGCGCTGGCGGGCATCTACGAGGAACTCGACCGCATCGAGACGCGGGAAATCAAGGTCGTTAGTCATCGTCCGCTCCGCGATCTCTTTCCGTGGCTCTTGCTCGCCGCGCTGGCGGTTTCGTTTCTCGACAAGGCCGTCGCCACTTGGCGGGCCTCGCGTGGCGTCGAATCGCCCGCCTCGGTTTCGGGCACCGTGCGGGTGCATCCCCTGAGCGGAAAACTGGAGGTGTCCGGTTGATGGAAACGCTCGCCCAATTTCATTTCCTGCGCCCGGCCTGGCTGTTGCTCGCGCTGCCTGCGGTGGCGCTGTGGTGGTTCTGGCGACGCGGCCAGGATCCGCTGCGGGGCTGGCGGGAGCAAATGGATGCCGAACTCGTCGATGCCCTCGCCACCGGTCACGATACCCGGGAAGACCGGTCCGCGTGGTGGTTGCTGGCCGGTTGGTTGATCGCCGTGGTCGCCGTCGCGGGACCGGCGTGGCGGCCTGAGCCCAGCCCTTTTGCCGAGGATGCGTCCGCCTTGATCATCCTCATGAAAGCCGACGCCACCATGGAGGGGGAAGACCCCGCGCCGTCGCGGCTCGAACGCGCCCGGCTCAAGATAGCCGACCTCGCCGAAGCGCGAAAAGGGCAACCCCTCGGCCTTATCGCCTACGCCGGGTCCGCGCACCTCGTGCTGCCGCCGACCAAGGACACCGAAGTCGTGGCGCAGATGGCGGCGGAGATCGGGCCGGGTATCATGCCCGAGCCGGGCGATCGCCTCGACCTCGCGGTGGCGAAAGCCGGAGAGATCCTCGCCGAACAGGAAGGCGGCGGATCGCTGCTCGTCGTCGCCGACGCGGCGGACGGAAACGAGGCCGCGCTCTCCGAAGCCCACTCGCAAGCCGGGCGCCCGGCAATGGTTTTTCTCGCCGTGAACTCGCCCGGTTCGTCCGAGGACGATTCCCTCCGTGCGGCGGCGAAAGAGGTGCGCGGAAAGGTGCAGGCTCTCACCGTCGATGGCGCCGATATCGATGCCATTATCAAAGAGGCGGCCCGGCCGCCCGTGTCCCGTTCGGGCGACAGCGCCGAGGGCATCCGCTGGCGGGAAGCCGGTTGGTGGCTGGTGCCGATCCTCGTCCTCATCATGGCGTGGTCCTTCCGCCGCGAATCCGGTCAAAGCAGCGAGCCGAAGGAGGCGGCGGCAGCGAGCCTGTCATGAAAACGGCACTCCTCTCCACCACGCTTCTCGCGCTGACTTGGTCGGGACTCTGGTTCACACCGGATCAGCAGGGGCGGCGCCTTTTCGAACGCGGCGATTTCGCCAGAGCCGCCGAGTCTTTTCACGATCCCATGTGGCAGGGAATTGCCTGGTATCGGGCCGGTGAATTCGAGAATGCCGCCAATGCCTTCGCCCGCCGCCAGACCCCGGAAGCGTATTTCAATCAGGGCAATGCCTGGGTCTTTCGTGGGAAATACGACGCCGCCATGGCCGCCTACGACAGGGCGCTTGAGATCCTGCCCGACTGGAAGGAAGCCCGGGAAAACCGCGAACTCGCCGCCAGGCGTGCCGAGATGACCAGAGCCGAGGGCGGCGACCTGGGCGATCAAAAACTCGGCGCCGATGAGATTGTGTTCGACGAGGGCAAGGAGAACCAGGGCGGGCAGGACACCGAGGTAACAGCTGAACAAGCGGTGAGCGAGGAAGAAGTCCAGGCGCTCTGGCTGAGGCGGGTGCAGACGCGACCGGCGGATTTCCTGAAAGTGAAGTTTTCGTATCAGTTCCAGGTTCAGGGGAAAGGAGGGGCAAAGAGCGAGCCATGAAGAAATCGCTTTCCCTCATCATCATGGCCATCGTGCTAAGCGTGGCGACCGCCGCGCGGGCAGAGGTCGAGCCCGTGGTGGTCAAACTGCCCGACGACCCGAAAGCCTTCACCGGCCAGCGCCTGATGTTCCGCGTGGAATTGCGTTCTCGCGGTTCCTTCGGCGGCGCGACCAGTTTCACCCTCCCGGAAGTGCCCGGCACCGTGATCATGAAACCGGGAAGCGCGACCGTTTCGTCCGAGGAGATCGAGGGCGAGAGCTGGTTCATCCAGGTGCATTCCTTCGCGCTTTTCTCACAGCGTGATGGCGTGGTCAAAGTTCCCGCCTTTCCCGTTCACTTCGGCACCCGGGAGGGGTTCACCGGACCCGTCACCGAGATCGACGCTGAAGTGCCCGCCTTCGAGGTCACGATCGAGCGCCCGCGCAGCACCGAAGGCATTGGCTTTCTCATCACCACCGATTCCCTGAGGATCGAGGAAAAGTGGGACCCGCAGCCGGGAACCGATCCCGTCGAGACCGGCGCGGTCTTCAAGCGCACCATCACCCAGAGCGCCGAAAACATGACCGGCATGGCCCTGGCGCCCATCCCGGCGACCGCGCCGGAGGGCATTCGCGTCTATCCCGGACAGGCGACCGTTCAGGATCAAACCCAGCGCGGCAGTTTCCAGGGCGAGCGCGTCGAGACGATCACCTACCTGGTCGAAAAACCGGGCGCCCACACTTTTCCCGAGATTCGCTATTCGTGGTGGAATCCCGCGTCGAAGAAACTGGAAACCAAGACCTTGCCCGCCGTGACCATCGAGGCAAAAGCCGCGCCCTCACCGGCTGCGGCCGAGACTCGCCGTCACCTCGCCATCGCCATCGGCGCGGTCATCGCGTTGCTGGCGATCGTCGCATTCTGGCAGCGGCGTCGTCTCGCGGCGACGGCGAAGCGAATCCGGGACCGCCTCCATTCACCCGAACGCGAGGCCGCGCGCGATCTCCACCGCGCCTGTCGCGAAAACGACGCCAGCGCCGCGCTCAAGGCCTGGTTCGCCTGGGAGAGCGCCGTGTCCGGAGCGCCGGATTCTCCCGAATTGCGGGACGAAATCAAGCGGCTGCAATGCACTCTCTTCGGCCCGAAGCCAAACGCCTCCGGCTGGCGCGGGGACAATCTCGCGACTCGGTTCGACCGCGTCCGCGTCCGGCGATCGAACTCTTTTTCCCCGTCACGGAAACCTCGCTTGACCCTGTTGAATCCCTAATGATACCCTCTTTGGTTAACCGTTTTCCTTGAAAGTCATACTAAGGTTCAATGGCGCCATGCGTTTGGAAATGGCAACCAATCAGTGGTAAGCCGTGGATCGAACTCAAACCCACCATCATCCAATCCCATACCGTCCCATGAACAAACCTCGCCATGTCTCGCGCCGCGTTCTTACGACGCTTGGCGTTCTCTGTCTCGCTTCCGCACTCCGCGCCGAAATGCCTGACGATGTCAAAAGTGCCATCCAGGCAACCTCGGCTACTCTCAAAGGCGCCGAGAAAATCGAACTCACCGCCAAGCGAACTCTCAGCCCGGCGTTTGCCGAGGCCAGCAGCCAGTTCCCCGAGGCCAGGATCACCGTCACGGCACTGCGCCCGAGCCGCTTCAAAGCCTCGTCTTCTGCCGGTGAAGGCGAAGCCCGCGTATTCTACTTCGACGGAAAGAACGTCACCCTTTTCGACTCCAATTCCGGGCTCTACGCGGAAGCCGGTCTCGAAGGCACCATCGATGACATGATCGATGCCATCGAAGCGAAATTCGGATTCTCGCCGCCGGTCGTTGATCTCTTCTATTCCCAGTTGGGCGAAGCCGTCCTCGAAGGCGGCGACTGGAATGGCGAGATGCTCGGCAAGGAAGGCGGAACCGTGCACCTGAAACTCTCCGACGAGGCCGTCTCCTGGGAAGCCTGGATCGGTGAGGACGATCACCTGCCGAAAAAGCTCCAGATCGTGTTTCTCGATCAGGAGGGCAAACCCTCCATCACGGTCGAAGACATGAAGTGGAATCTCGCCGCCGAACTGTCCGAGGACGATTTCGCCTTCAAAGCACCCGATGGCGCGACCAAGGCCGAGATGATGACCACGGAGCAGATCGATTCCGAACTCAAGAAGTAAGCCGGACCCTCCCGAACCTCGAACTACCCAACCTTTTTCACTGTCATGAATACTCCTCTTACTTCGGCCCGTCGGACCTTCATCACCGGCCTTGCCATTCTCATGAGCCTCCCGGTCGGCATCGGCGCGCTCACCTTGCTCCCCACTTCCACCGAGGCCTATCCGCTCGCGACCCGCGGTGAAGTGCGTCGCGTCTCCCGCCGCACTTCGCGTCGGACTGCCCGCCGCACCACGCGCCGTCTCAACGCGCTCCCCGCTGGCGCGCGGCCCGTCTACATGTATGGCGCTCCCTACTACTATGTCGGCGGTCGCTACTACGAGCAGTCGGGCGGCATCTACATCGAAGTGGTTTTCGATTGATTGAATTCCTCCCAGCACTCGCTTTCACGGGTTCCCGTCCATGCGGGAACCCGTGGTGAGCGGGTACTACGACGGACTAAGCTCCTTCGCCATCGACCGGTCGTGAATCTGAAAGGCATCCATCGACCGGCTTGGTGGTGGGTCGCCGCCGCAGGGCTGGCGCTGATCTCCTGCTCGGACACCACCGAGAAAGACGCGCCCAGGGAAGAAGCAGTCGCGGAGAAACCCGCGCCGGAAGCGGTGGAGGAGAAAGCAGCCCCGGAATCGCCGATCGAAGTTCACACCGGTCCCGCCGAACCCGAACCCGCCGAAAAACCAGCGGCACCCGAAAAGAAGGCAGCGCCGAAGGACGCGGCTGCGGACGAGGGCATGGCCATGCCGGAAATCGTCGGCGTCGAGTCGCCCATCGACACCGACATCCGCTGGACCGCCTACTACATCGCGCCCGTCACCAAGACCGAGCCGGAGGAGGGGAGGACCCTGACCTTCACCGATCTGGCGGGCAAAAAGATTCGCTACACCGTCACCGGCAAATCCTTCCACCGCGCCGAGATGGAAGCCGTCGCCGTCGGCATCGACAAGGACGGCAAAAAACGTTTCGGCTATCGCGTGAGCGAAGGCGTGTGGCGCGAACTGCCCGAGGGCAGCATGGGCATGGGAAACAAGGTCAATGCCCTGGTCCCGCTGGTCCACATTGCCGCCGATCAGGGCACCTATCCCTACGGATCGCTCGTTCACGTGCCGGACGCTGTGGGCTTCGAGTTCGGTGATGGGAAAAAGATGAACGGCTATTTCTGGGTCGCCGATTCCGGAGGCCGGATCGAGGGCGATCATTTCGATCTCTTCGTCGGTCAGTCACAGGTCTACAGCGGCTTTCTTGATACCGTGAAGCACCAGCATCATCAGACGACGATCTATCCGCTGCCCAAAGTCGAGAAAGCCTGGGACCCACGCAACAATGCGGGGCTGGCCCGCGTGTTGATCGCCACCGGACATCTCTCCGCCCCGGCGGGGGAGGAAAAAGTGGGCGACGAAATCCTCCGCGAGGCGGTGGTCGGCTTTCAGAAAGATCAGCCCTTCATTCCCGCCGCCGAATACGGCGATCCCGATGCCGCCACCACCCTCTGGTTTCTGACCCAGGCGGCCATTCAGGAGAAACAGAAAGCTGCCTCCGAAAGTACGTCCTCCGAGTAGGGGCGAAAACCATTGCAAAATGCTCCGTATCCACGGAAGATCGCCCCGACCACTCCACTTAACCTCATGAATATCAGAACCCGTTCGCTCGGAATCGCAACGCTCTTCGGCTGCGCTAGCCTGACCTGGAACCTGTCCGCTGGTGACGCCGAAATGGCCGCTGGCAAGGTCGTCATTGACGATGCCGCACCCGCCGCCTGTCCCGACCGCCTGACCGGCGACTGGGGTGGTGCCCGCTCCACGCTGGAGGAAAACGGCGTCACCATCAAGCTGGAGGGCAACTACTCCTTTCAGGGCGTGGCCGCCGGTGGTTCCCGTTTCGGGAACGATACCGGCAACGTTTTCTCCGGAAATCTCGGCGTCGTGATCGACACCGGCAAGGCGGGACTCTGGCCCGGCGGTTTCCTCAGCGTGCGCGCCGAAGGACGCGGTGGCGATTCCGTGCTCGGAGGCGCCGGCACCACCTCGCCGGTGAACAACGACGCCCTGCTGCCCCTCATTCCCGGTTCGCTTTCCGATGGCGGCTGGGGTCTCACCGAGCTGACCTACGCACAGTTCCTCAGTGAGAAATTCGGCCTTGTCGGCGGACTCATCAATACCGACACCGGCGACGCCAATCCCATCGCCGGCTTTCTCGGGTCGAACGATTACTTCATGAATGCCGCCTTCCTCTATTCCCCCGTGGTCGGCAGCACGGTTCCCAATGTGTCCCTGGGCGGCGGAGTGGTGTTTCTGCCCAGCGAAGCGAACCACTTCAAATTCCTCGTCGTCGGCACCAACGAAACCGCCGGCATCGATCCTTTCGACAACTACGAAGGCACCACCTTCCTCGTCGAGTGGGCCACCAAGTATGAACTCGGCGGTAATCCCGGCGGCATGACCTTCACCGCCACCTACGGCATCGATCAGGAGCGCTTCCGCATCGCCGACGATCCGCGCATTCTCCTGCGCGACTACGTCACCGGCCAATCGCTCACCACCGACGACGATTCCTGGTCCGTCATGTGGAATGGCTTCCAGTATCTCTCCGGCGACGAAACCGGCGGCTGGGGACTCTTTGGCCGCTTCGGATTCTCCGACGGCGATCCCAACGCCATCCGCTGGGCCGGTGCCGCCGGTATCGGGGGCGTGGGCCTCATCCCCGGTCGCGATCGGGACCGCTGGGGTATCGGCATCTACCACCAGGAATTCACCGACGAAGGCCTCCTGCCCGCCCTCGGCATCGATGGCGAAACCGGCGGCGAACTCTTCTACAACGTCGTCATGTGCCGCGGCGTCAGCCTCACCCTGGACGCCCAGATCATCGACTCCGCCTTGCCCCGCGTCGATGACACCGTCGTCGTCCTCGGTGCCCGCGTCGGCATCGATTTCTGAGTATGTGGTAGGGACGGCTGGCCCAGCCGTCCGCCAGACAGCAGGTAGGGACGGCTGGCCCAGCCGTCCGCCAAATGGGAAAATCCAGACGCGATCCAAATCGGGACGTGATCAATGTTGGCGGACGCCACGGCGAGGCGTCCCTCCCGGCGCGTCTTCAGCACGCCCCCGTTTGCCTGCCGGGTTCTCCCTAACGCCGCCTCAGCACCACCACCAAATCCGAATAGCTGTCATCAAACTCCCGAACCTCATCGGGATCGTGATGGAAATCGTGGCAGGCAACGACCGTTAGCTCCGGCACTTTCCGGATCAAGGTGCGGACCTGGCTGGCGGAGTAGGTGCGGAATTCCCAGTGGGTTTCCTGTTCTCTTAACTCGCCATCCGCCGCCGCCACCGTCTCGATGCGAAGACGCGTGCGCAACCGTTCGCGCCGTCGCCGCTGATCGACGGGCCAGGTGCGGGTGTTGCAGGTCACGCGCAGACCATCGCGCTCTCCCACCCAGCGCTCGTGGGTGATCGCCGGGTTTTGATAGTCGGTCAGATGCAGCCCGAGCACGAAAACGCCGCCGGGCCGGAGCGCCGCCGCGACCCGCTGAAGGCAGGCGAGGGCCTCGGCTTCGGTGAGCAGATACTTGAAAGTGCTGACGAGACAGTGGGCGAGGTCGAACTTCCTCCCGCGGGGGACGCGGAAATCTTCCATCCCGTCCCGCCACAGGAGCGGCGCTGTCCCATCGAGACCATCTCCGGCCAGCCTCGCGTCCGCGTAGTTGAGCATGGCCTCGCTTCGATCGAATCCCGCCACGCGCCAGCCACGCCGGGCCAGCTCGTGCATTAGCCGGCCGCTGCCGCAGGCGGGCTCGAGGACCGCGCCAGGTTTCCCGGATTTTCCCAAGCCGTGGCGGTGGTGCATCACTTCCAGAAAGGTCGCCTCGGTGGCGGTGTCTTCGCCGAAGATGATGTCATAGTAATGTGGGGTGTCGTACCAGTCGCGTTCGTCCATGGCCTGCGTGGCCCAATGGACTCCCGATGGCGTCGTTTGTCACCTCGCGGATTCGGGCAGAGCGGATTGGTCTTGCCCTTTCGCAACGGCGCCGGACGGCTCGCTCTTTTCGGGCTGCGCGGGAATGGCGGGATCCTCGCGCAAGCGTTCCACTCGGACGGTGACCTGCATCACGCTTTTTCCGGCGCCGTAAAAGGTACCGGTCACCGGGGCCACATCGCGATAGTCGCGACCGGTGGCGAGGACGATGTAGGTTTCGTCGACCACCTTGTTGTTGGTGGGGTCGAGTCCGATCCAGCCGAAGTCCTCAATGTAAACATCGACCCAGGCGTGTGAGGCCTCGGAGCCGCGCAGATGATGGTCGCGCGTGCCATCGAAAAAATAGCCGCTCACGTAGCGGGCCGGTATGCCGATGGAACGACAGAGCGCCACCATGGCGTGGGCGAAATCCTGGCAGACGCCTTTGCGATGTTCGATCACTTCCCGGGAGTGGGTGGACACATTCGTCGAGCCCGATTGGTAGCGGTACTCCCGAAAAATGTGCTCCATGATGGCATAGCTGGTCTGGAACACGTCGACGGAATCACTCTGGATATCGATGGCCTGCCGCCAGATCTCCGGGGTTCTCTCGATGTAGCTGCTGTCCTGAAGATAGGGATAACAGATTTCGGAAAAACGGCAGCGGGGCAGGTCGTCGTGGTGAAACCCGTAGGGAAGCGAGTCGAAGTCGACTTTGGGCTTCGTCAGAACCTGGGTGCGACTGTCGATGACGAGACGGTCGTGCGCGCGGGCGATTTCAAAGTGGTGAATCCGGTTCTGATTCAGATCCTCGTAGTGAGTCAGCCGACAAGCCGGGAGCACCGAGATAAAGGAATGCTCGCACTCCTGCCACAACGTGGTGGGCGGACAGAGCCGCAACTCATTGACACTCTCCGAGACGACTGCCGAATAGTGGTACTCGGTGCGGTGATGGACTCGAAATCGCATCGCGTATCACTGCTGTTGCTGCGATTGCTGCCACTGCATTTGCCATGATTCCAGCCGGGGCAGATTCTTGATCTCGGAAGGCAGGAGCACATAGGTCTCGAACACTTCCTGACCGATCAAATTCAGCTGCTTCTGCAATTCGTCGATATAGCGGTGCAGCCCCACGCTCCACACATTGTCGATGCTTGAGAAATTCAGCTGGGCCAGGATGCTGCCGGTGATGCGCTCCGCCTCATTGGAAAAAGCACCCGCGGGCGTGCCGGAGATGGCGTGGAGGACCTGGTCGAGTTCCCGCAGACAGAAACGGACCGAGCGGGGAAAGGACTGGGAAAACAGCAGGAATGCCATCACGTTCTGCAGGGTGACGTCTCCGCGAAATTCGTCCCGGAACGCGGAGAAACCGGAGCAAGACCGCAGCGCCGAAGCCAGTTGAGACCGCTCCGGTTCGTTCACATAGGTCAGCATGTCGAGGATGCGGCTCGTCTTGTCGGAGCGTTCCAGGAATTTCCCGACCTGAATGAATTGCCAACCTTCATCGTGGAGAATGGTGGCGTCGATGAGCCCCTCGAAGAGCAGGCAGAACTTGATCAGTTCGCGGTAGAAGGCCTCCGGTTGCCGACGCCAGAGATCCTCGGCCTCACCCGACTGCATGAAAAGGTGGATGCTGTTGAGTTCCAGCCACATCTCCTCGGAAATCTGGTCGCGCACCATCCGCGCGTTCTCCCTGGCATGCGCGATGCACTGGCGGATGCTGTCCGGGTTCGCGTCGGAAAAGGTGATGAAACTGACGATGTCGAGATCGCCGTCCTCCTTTTCCCTGGCCTCCCGGTAGGTGTCTTCCGTGCTGGTGGCGTAGAGAATGGGACGCCACGTTTCCTCATTGTCCTCGTTGGAGGTGTCGAGGGCATCGTAGCGGCTGACATCGACGAGACGGGCGAGATTCTCGGCCCGTTCGAGATACCGGCTCAGCCAGTAGAGACTGTGGGCGACTCGGGAAAGCATGAAAGGAAATTCGGTTGGGGGGGGAGGAGGGGGCGAGCGATCAACGGTATAGCACCCAGGTGTCCTTGCTGCCACCGCCTTGGGAGGAATTGACCACCAGTGAGCCTTTTCGCAAGGCCACGCGGGTCAGACCGCCGGGAATGATCTCGATGTTTTCGCCATAGAGAATGAAGGGCCGCAGATCGATATGCCGACCCTCGATCGCATGATCCTCGCAGATGGTGGGGTGGCGCGACAGGGAAATCACCGGCTGGGCGATGAAGTTTCTCGGGTTGTCCTTGATCTTGGCGGCGAATTCCTCGCGTTCCGCGGAAGTGGAGGTGGGGCCCATCAGCATGCCGTAACCACCCGATTCGTTGGCGGCTTTCACCACCAGCTTGGAGAGGTTCTCGAGGATGTACTTCTGATCGTCCTCCCGCCAGGCCAGGTAGGTGGGCACGTTTTCGAGGATGGGTTCCTGATCCAGATAAAAGCGAATCATGTCCGGCACGTAGGCGTAGGTGACCTTGTCGTCAGCCACCCCGGTGCCGACCGCGTTGGCCAGCGCCACATTGCCGCGCAGATAGGCCTCCATGATGCCAGGCACACCGAGCATCGAGTCCTCCCGGAACACGAGCGGGTCCAGAAAGTCATCGTCGAGCCGGCGATAGATCACATCCACCTGGACGAGCCCCTTGGTGGTGCGCATGTAGACGAAACCGTCGAGCACGATCAGGTCACGGCCTTCCACGATCTCGATGCCCATCCTGCGGGCCAGGAAGGTGTGCTCGAAATAGGCGCTGTTGTAGACGCCGGGCGTGAGCAGGACGCAGACCGGTGACTGGCCGGGACGGGGCGAGGCGTGCTGCAGCGTTTTGAGCAGCAGCTCCGGGTAGTGATCGATCGGACGAACCCCGTAGCCGCGATACATCCGGGGAAAGGCGCGCTTCATCGCCTCGCGATTTTCCAACAGGTAGGAAACTCCCGAGGGGCAGCGCCCGTTGTCCTCCAGCACGAGGTACTTGCCCTTGTCATCCCGGATCAGGTCCGTGCCGCAGATGTGGATGTAGATGTCGTTGGGGACATTGACCCCGAGCATTTCCGGCCGGTAGTGGGCGGCCGTTTTCACCACATCCTCCGGGACCACCCCTTCCTTGATGATCCGCCCTTCGTGATAGATGTCGTTGAGGAAAAGGTTCAGCGCCAGGATCCGCTGGGTGAGACCTTGCTCGATGGTCTGCCACTCAGCGTCGGGGATGATCCGGGGGATCAGATCGAACGGAAAGATCCGCTCGGTGCCCCGGTCGTCCCCGTAAACCGTGAACGTGATTCCCTGCTCCAGGAATCCCGTGTTTACGCGGCGTTGCTTTTCAGTGACTTCGGTTTCGTCAAGACGCCCAAAACGTTCCAGCAGGATTTCGTAATGGGGGAAGACATGATGGTCCTCCCCGGCAAACATCTCGTCGAAGAAGGATTCTTTTTGGTATTTCTCGAACATTGAACAGAGGGTATTCTCCCAGAAAAGCATGGATCATGCCAGCGTCCTTCGGTCTTGATTGTCATTGAAAGGGCGGATCTTGTGGTGTGACGATCTTGTCTGAAACCTGTCTCACGTTGTCTCGACGACGGTTTCAGGTTGAGTCGGGCCCGCCCCGTGGGTAGTCATAAGCATGACCGATTTCGCCTCTCTCGCCCTCGCTAACGCCCCCACTCAACACGCAGCCCTCCGCCGTTGGGTGGCCGAAATGGCTGAGCTTTGCCAGCCGCAATCCGTCGAATGGGCCGATGGCTCGGACGAAGAATGGGAGCGCCTGACCGAGCTTCTCGTATCGACCGGAACCTTTCGGCGATTGAATCCCGAGAAGCGCCCCAACAGTTTCCTCGCCCTCTCCGATCCCGGCGATGTGGCCAGGGTGGAAGACCGCACCTACATCTGCAGTCGGCGGAAGGATGCGGCCGGTCCGACGAACAACTGGATGGCGCCCGACAAGATGCGGCGCATCCTGAACGAGCGCTTCACCGGATGCATGCGCGGCAGGACGATGTATGTCGTGCCGTTCTCCATGGGGCCGATCGGCTCGCCCATGTCCATCATCGGTGTCGAGATCACCGACTCTCCCTACGTGGTGGTCAACATGCGCATCATGACCCGCATGGGCAGTCGGATCATCGAGGTGCTCGGTGACGACGGCGATTTCGTCCCCTGCATGCACTCGGTCGGGAAGCCGCTGGAGCCCGGGGAGGAAGACGTGCCGTGGCCGTGCAATCCCGACAAGTACATCGTCCATTTTCCCGCCGAACGCGAGATCTGGTCCTATGGCAGCGGTTACGGCGGCAATGCCCTGCTCGGCAAGAAATGTCTCGCCCTGCGCATCGCGAGCGTCATCGCCCGCGAGGAAGGCTGGATGGCCGAGCACATGCTGATCTCAGGCGTTAAACGCCCCGAGGGCAAGAAGCACTACGTGGCGGCCGCCTTTCCCAGTGCCTGTGGGAAGACCAATTTCGCCATGCTCATTCCTCCGGTCCAGTACCGCGAACAAGGCTGGGAAGTGACCACCGTCGGCGACGACATCGCCTGGTTGAAACCCGGCAAGGACGGGAAACTCCGGGCCATCAATCCCGAAGCCGGCTACTTTGGCGTCGCGCCAGGTACCTCGGAAGAGTCGAATCCCAACGCCATGGCCTCGATGAAGGCCAACAGCATCTTCACCAACGTGGCCCTCACGCCCGACAACGATGTCTGGTGGGAAGGACTCACGCCCGAAGCGCCCGAGGGATTGATCGACTGGCACGGCAATCCATGGACGCCCGAGAGCGGCACTCCCTCAGCCCATCCGAATTCGCGATTCACCGCGCCGGCTTCCCAATGCCCCGCCATCGATCCCGAATGGGAGAATCCCGACGGCGTGCCCATCGACGCCATCATCTTCGGCGGACGCCGGGCCACCACCATGCCGCTCGTCTTCCAGTCCTTCAACTGGATCCACGGCGTCTTCCTCGGGGCCAACATGGGTTCCGAAACCACCGCCGCCGCGGCGGGCGCGGTGGGCAAGGTCAGGCACGATCCCTTCGCCATGCTCCCGTTCTGCGGCTACAACATGGGCGAATATTTCTCGCACTGGCTGGGCATGCGCCGCCGCATTCGCCACTTGCCGCGCTTTTTCCACGTGAACTGGTTCCGCAAGGACGAGGATGGGAAATTTCTCTGGCCAGGCTTCAGCGAAAACATGCGCGTCCTCGAATGGATCATCAATCGCTGCGACGGCCGCGCCAGGGGGCACGAAGAATCCATCGGCTGGATGCCTCACTATGAGGAATTGAATTTCGAGGGACTCGATTTCACTCAGGAACAGTTCGACGTCCTCATGCAGATCAACCATGACGAATTCCGTCAGGAACTTCTCTCCGAGGCTGAACTCTACCTGCGACTCTATGATCACCTTCCCAAGGAACTGATCTTTCAGCGCGAACTGCTCGCGGGACGGATCTGAAGCGCGGGTGCCGGACCAGCCACAATTCGGTTCTTGCCCCGACCGGTGAAAAGTCGAGGATACGAGGCATGATGTGGCATTCCGGCGCGCGGAGGAGATTCTCCCTTACCATTCCATTGGCCGTCCTGTTCGGTTTCGGGGCCTTCGTCCGGGCCCAGGAGCCCGTTGGCGACACTCATACCTTTTCCGGCCCGAATGGCGCCACGCTGGAGGCGGAGGTGCTCGATCTGAAGGACGGGAAGGTGCTGATCCGGCGACTCAGCGATAGCCAGGAGTTCGCGCTTCCGGCCAATCGCCTGGCGCCGCCGGATGTGGAGTTCATGCGCGCCTGGCTGGCCGCTCGCGAGAAGTCGAAGCATCCGCTCGACTGGAAACGGCTCCGGGTTCACGTGCCCGAGTTCGCCGATCGCGTCGAGGCGCCGGGAATTCCCGCCGCGTTCCGGCGCATCGATCCGCACACCTGG
>JAGRPB010000137.1 GCA_020439945.1 Verrucomicrobiia bacterium | reverse complement strand
TCGTGAAGTTCACGTGCGTCGCCTTGTCGGTCTTCGCCAGGTATTCGATTTCGAGAGCGTCGTCACCGGTCAATCGATAGACCACCGTTGCGTCCAAATTACCCGGATAGCCTTCGTGCCCGTCCGGGCTGTGGTGAGTCAATGACACGCCGACGTAGTTGTCGCCGGAGACCGGCTCGGCTTTCCAGATCCGCGACGCAAAGCCCTCCTTTCCGCCGTGAATGTGAACGCCGGTCTTGGGATTCACCGTCTTCAGATCATAGCGAACGCCATCGATGGAAAATCCGCCCGTATCGATCCGGTTGGCGAAACGCCCCACCACCGAACCCAGCAGCGGATGCCCTTTCTCATATTCCTCGAAATCACCAAGAGACAGGGTCACGTTTTCCACGGCACCCTGTCGGTCCGGTGTCCGGATCGCGATCAGCGTGGCGCCCCAGGTCATGACCTCGGCACTGAGACCGTTCGGGTTCGTCAGCACAAAGCACTCGATCGACTCGCCGCTCGTCGTCCTTCCATATTCCAGGCGTTCAATGCTCTGAGCCGGTGTCATCAAAGGCACACTGAACAGAATCACGGCGGTTGCAAGCACGCGAGCATCGGTCAGAATCATGGCATGAGCCTGCTCTTTCGCTTCCCGCCCGTCAACGCTGCTTGCGCGACCGTCTCGGCCCTCGTTTTCTCGGTGATCTCGGCCCCCGGCTCTGACTGGCCCAGCCTGCGCGGCCCCGATCACAACGGGATCTCCACGGAAACGGGCATCAAGACCAGCGGCGAACTGCCCATCGCGTGGAAAGCGGAGGTGGGCCTCGGATTTTCCGCCATCGTCGTCGCGGGCGATCGCGCCTTCACCCTCGGTCACGACGGCAAGAATCAGGACACGGTCTGGTGTTTCGATACCGCCTCGGGCGACGTGGTGTGGAAACACTCCTACGAGCATCCTCTCGACGATCTCTACTTTCCCGGCGGGACCACTGGCACTCCAACCGTGGACGGAGAGCACGTCTTCACGGTAGCCCGGCGCGGCCAGCTTTTCTGCCTGGATACGAAGACCGGCGCCGTCGTCTGGCAGAAGCACCTCACGGATGACTTCGGCTGCCGGATGCCGGATTGGGGATTCACGGGATCGCCGCGCGTTTTTGGAAGCACGTTGCTACTCAATGCGGGAGATGCCGGTCTCGCGCTCGACAAATCGGACGGATCGGTCGTCTGGCAGAGCGACGCCAACGTGGAATGCGGCTACTCCACCCCCTATCTTTTCACACGGGGCAGCAAGCCCTTGGGAATCTTCTCGAGCAAGAACGGCTACACTTGCCTGGATGTCAGCGACGGCACCCCCCTCTGGTTCTTCAAGCACAAGACCCGCTATGGAGTCAACGCCACCGAGCCGGTCATGAAAGACAACCTTATCTTCCTGTCCACCGGGTATGACAAGGGATCGGCGGCACTCGAGTGGGACGGTATCGGTGAGCCGGAAGAGCTCTGGAGAACTCGCGAATACCAGAACCAGATGAACACGAGTCTCCTGATCGGCGGACGCCTCTTCGGCATCAATGGAAACGAGGGCAAGGAAGACACTGGACTGGTCTGCCTGAATCCTGCGAATGGCGAAATCGTTTGGAGCGAGCCCTCCATCGGACACGGAGCCGTCTCCGCGGCTGGCAGCTATCTGATCGTTTTGACCGAGAAGGGCGTGTTGCAGATCGGACCCGCTTCTGGGGGTGGGTTCGAACCGTCGCTTCGTCAGCAGGTGCTCGGTCCGAAATGCTGGACCGTGCCCGTGCTTGCCAACGGCCAGATTTATTGCCGAAATGGGAACGGTCAGGTCGTGGTGTTGAAAGCGAAATAATTCGGCCCAACGCACCAGCCCATTTTTCTCCACCCTGAAACCCCTCCCCCATGCAGTTCCAGCGACGCTCTTTCCTGAAATCCGCCGCGGCCGCCACGGTCTGGGCCGGCTCCGCCCCGGCGATCTTTTCCCAGTCCAACAAGTCCGGAAAGAAACTCCGGCTCGGCGTCATCGGCGGCGGCGGCTGGTGGGCGATGAACATTCTCCGAGTCGCCCTGGAAGACGGTCGCTGCGAATGCGTCGCGCTCTGCGATGTCGATGCCGATGGTCTGGAAGTGTCCGCCGACGATGTCGAGGGCATCACCGGCAGTCTCCCGAATCAGTACCGCGATTACCGCGAGATGTTGGAAAAGGAAAAGTTGGATGTCGTCATCGTCTCGACGCCCGATCACTGGCACGCCCTGCAGACCATCGCCTGCCTGGAGGCCGGAGCCCATGTGTTTGTCGAAAAACCCACCGGTCACACCATCGGCGAAAGCCGCGCCATGGTCAGCGCCGCTCGGAATGCGGGCCGGGTCGTGCAGGTGGGGCTGCATCGACGGATCGGTCCCCACCACGTCAGCGGCATGAAGTTTCTCAAAGACGGCGGCGCCGGAAAGATCGGCATGGTGCGGTGTTTCGCCCACAGTGCCGGTGGTCCGGAGGAGCCCACGCCCAACGAGGAACCGCCCGAAGAGCTGGACTGGGATATGTACTGCGGTCCCGCCCCGCTGCGCCCTTATTGCCGGCGCATTCACCCAGGCGGATTTCGCAACTATCTCGATTTCGCCAACGGCACGCTGGGCGACTGGGGAATTCACTGGCTCGACCAGGTACTGTGGTGGTCTGGAGCCAAGTATCCGAAATCTGTCCACTGCATCGGCGGACGCCCCATCAAGGGCCCCGCGATCCTGACCGACAAGGAACAGACTTCGGACGCCCCGGATCACCAGGTCGCCACCTACGAATTCGACGACTTCACCTGCGTGTGGGAGCACCGCCGCTTCGCCGGAAACGAAGTCGAGAAATCCAATGTCGGCTGCTACTTCTATGGCGACAAAGGCATCTTCCACATGGGATGGCGCGACGGCTGGACCTTCTACCCATCCAAGAAAGGCGGCCAGACCATCCACGAAGACCCGAAGTTCGATAACGAAAAAGATGGGCACAACGTCCCCCCACTGTGGGCGGACTTCGTCGATGCCATCGAGCAGAATCGTCAACCGGTCGCCGATGTCGAGGTCGGCCATCTCTCCACCAACATGAGCCTGCTCGGCATGCTGAGCTGGAAACTGGGCCGGAGCATCGAGTGGGACGGCGAAAAGGAAATCATTCCCGGCGACAACGAAGCGAATCGGCTCCTGACACGCGACTACCGCGGACCTTGGAAATATCCTGCGTGAGTTGGACCCGTTGTCCCTCCACACCAGGGAAACGTCTTTCGTTCGACTCCATCATCATCCCTCCGGGATGACTGTCAGAATTGACTTAATACGGAAATCTAACGCAAATAGAGAACCGCCCTCTTTCCTCAGTTCCCCTGAGAACCGCCATCGCGTCCCATCAACTGCCGCTGCCAATTGAGCAGCAATCCGTCTTTCTCCTCCTCAGGGAAGTTGCTGGAAGCGAGTTTCTCGAGAACGGCACGCGGTGAGATTAACGTCGCGTCGATACCGAGATCCTTGGCGACCTGGTTGCGATGATTGCGGAGGCGTTGGAGTTCATCCTCGTCGATCTGCAGTCGCAGACCGTTGCCACGACGGTGTTTGCGTGGCCATTCAGACTCGGGAATCAAACGGGCTTCGGAAATCGCCTTGATAAGACGGCGGGCGATCGGCGGCCGGAGGTAATGCGGCGGGTCGACCCGTTGACCGTTCTGGAGTTTCTCCGAGAGGGAGATCAGCTCCTGGTTCGAGATGAGTTTAAACGCCGGACGATCGAGCTTGCGGCATTCCTCATCGCGCCAATGCCAGAGCGATTGCAGAAAGCACAGCCCCTGCCGATCAAGTTTTCCCCATCCCGAAACCCGCCAGGCGTCTTCGGGCGGTCTCTCTTCACGCGTTGCCACCACCTCCCGCGCGTAGGCACAGGATTCGGTGAACCAATCCATGCGCCCCTGCTCCTCCAGTTGGCGAATGTAGTTCGCGGCCATCGGGAGCATGAACCTGACATCATTGAACGCATACTCCAGCATCTTCTCCGGTAGCGGACGTCGTCCCCAATCGGCTTTCTGCGACTGTTTCGACAGCTTGATGCCGAATTCCGCCTCGATCAGATTGGCGAGGCCAAACTGCTCTACTCCCAAGAGCCGGGCCGCGGTTTGCGTGTCCCACACCGTCTCCGGGATGCGGCCGAATGTCTTACGAAACATCGCCATGTCGTAATCGGCCCCATGCATCCAGACCACTTCGGCTTCGTCAATTAAATCCAACAATGGCTCCAGATCCTCATTCGGGATCGCCAGAGGATCGATCACCGCGAGGCGGTTCCCGCTCACGAACTGGATAAGACAGAGTTTCGTCTCATACGAATGCATGCTGTCCGCCTCCGTATCGACCGCGCACCAGCGATGATTGCCGTCGCGGATCCGCTCGATAAAGGCGCGCAACTCCTCGGGAGTATCGATCACCGATTCTTCGAGCGATTCCGGAACACGACTGGGGCCCTGTTTCTCCGTGCTTGAGGCCATAAGTAAAGGAATCGCCAATCGATTCTCGAAATCAGGAAAGCTTTGGCAAGTCGATTACCGCAATCCTCGCAACAACAACTCGGCGTTGGAATTGGTTAGGAGTATGTTTTTCACCAACGTCTCCATCGCTTCACCGGCCGGCATTTGCGCCATCTGTCGGCGGAGCGATCCGATCCGTTTGAATTCATCCGGGTGGTAAAGAAGTTCGTCCTTCCGGGTTCCGGACTTGGGCGCATGAATGGCCGGGAAGACCCGCTTCTCGGCGAGTTCCCGATCCAGATAGATCTCCATGTTTCCCGTGCCCTTGAACTCCTCGAAAATCACCTCATCCATCCGGCTTTCCGTCTCGATGAGACAGGTCGCCAGGATGGTCAGGCTGCCGCCCTCTTCGACATTCCGCGCCGCCCCGAAGAATTTGCGCGGACGCTGCAGCGCCTTCGTATCGATACCGCCGCTGCCGAGTCTGCCCCCGCCCTTTCCGCCCTGCATGGCCGAATTGTGCCCGCGAGCGAGACGAGTCAGCGAATCGAGCAGGATCACCACGTCCCGCCCCTGTTCCACGAGCCGCTTGGCACGTTCGGCGACCATGTCGGAGACCTGCACGTGGCGCTTGGCGTTTTCGTCGAAAGTGGAGCTGAAAACCTGGGCATCGACCGATTCCTTGAAATCCGTGACCTCCTCGGGTCTCTCGTCGAGAAGCAACACGAGCAATTCCACTTCGGGGTGATTCTTCTGAATCGAAAGCGCGATGTTCTTGAGGAGGATCGTCTTTCCTCCCCGGGGCGGCGCCACGATCAATCCGCGCTGCCCTTTGCCAAGAGGAGCGATCAGATCGACCACCCTTGGCGAGGCCACCTTGACGTCTGGGTGCTCGAGGATGAGCCGTTCCTTGGGGAAAAGCGGTGTCAGCTGATCGAAAGAGACGGGAGTCTGCCACTCGTCCGCTGACTTGCCTTCAACGGTCAGGATCTCCTCGACCGAGAGGAACTTTTCCCGGTCACGCGGAGCTCGAACCCGGGCCCGGACGAGATTTCCGGGCTTCAGTCCGAGCTTCCGGATGAAATTCACCGCCACATAGACATCATCAATGTTCGAGGCAAAGCTCAACGCCGGCCAGCGAAGGAATCCGTAACTATCGCCATTGAAGTCGATGAATCCTTCCGCCTCGATGCGCGTGCCACGGCGTCCGTAGAAGGAAAGGATCTCAAACACCAATTGGTGCTTTGATCTGACTCCGGCGACCCGGAGGCCGATTTCCTGAGCGCACAAGTGGAGGTCAGACAGCGATCGCGTCTGGAATTCATTCAGATCGACAAACTCCGGCACCGAAACTTCCGGTTCCTGAGGCTTCTCGGGGGACTTTTGTTCATCCCTTTCCACTCCGCCCGACTTGTCCTCCGCGGAAACTGGAGAGCGCTGCTTCTCTTCCTTCTCTTCGTTGGCTCCGCCTGCCTCCCTGTCGTTCTTCGTCGGAGTTCTGTTTCCGGCGGAACGACGCCGACCTCCCTCTTCGTCACCCGCTGGTTTTTCGGACTCGGTCGCCACGTCGGTTTCAACCGATTCCGTAACATCCTCCGACGTCGTTTCGGGCTCTCGTTTCTCCAGGTCGCTGCTGCTACTCATGATTCGACAAAAAAGGGGATAATGGCGGCCGCCAATCTCGGTTCAACTTTCGAGCAATTCGGCGAGCAGGATTACCTGTTCTTCGAGTTCGCTTTCCGTTCCGTCATTCCAAATGACATGGTCGGCTCGGGCCATCTTGGTTTCGATCGGCAGTTGTGCGCCGATAATCATTTCAATGACTTCAGTTTCCAGCCCTCTCTTTTCAGACAACCGCTGCCGCTGAGTCTGCTGCGACGCCGCCACCACCACATCCTTCTGGCGGGTGACAGGGGAATCGACCTCGTAGAGTAGAGGGATTTCGTATACCAAAAATTGTTTGTGGTTTTCCAGAGCGCTCTCTTCAGCGCGAGACGCCATGGCCTGGACTTCCGGGTGCAGGATGCCCTCGAGCTTGCGCCTTAACGATTCATCTCGGAACACGATTTGCCGCAATTGGCTGCGGCTGACTTCACCATCGTCGTCGATGACACGTTCTCCGAAAACCGCCGTAATCTTGGTTTTGATCTGAGTCGTTGTCAACAACTCATGGACTGCTTCATCCGCACTGAAGAAAGCCGCCGAATCCGTCCAAATCGTTTTCAGCCGTTTCGTCGCTGATGATTTTCCGGTCGCCACCCCTCCCGTCAATGCGATTGAAATCATTGGCATCAATGGAGTGAAACAATTTCCTCGGAACCACAAAAAGGCGGCTGGACGTCGCCCAACCGCCTTTTGTGAAAAGTGAGTGAATCGTTCTGGGGATCCAATTCCCGCAGTTTCTTCAGGGCGTTACCGGTCCAGTTTGCCGGAATTTCATACCAGCCGGGTCAACCAGTTCCGCCTTAACAAATACCGTCAGATTCCTTTTGAGGTGCAATTCGACATCGTTTCGGAAAAGCCTCCCCACCAGTGGCATGTCACCCAGGAAAGGCACTTTGTCCTGCACATCCTGAACATCTTCCCGGATGAGCCCACCCAAGGCGACCGTCTGGCCGTCCCAGATGGTAACCTGAGTGGTCACCTTGCGAGTCGAGAAAATTGGCATCTCAATTCGGTTCTCCGTCAATTGCACCGTCGTTCCCGCGCCCGTTACCGGGTCGATCGAGGAGGAATTGATGGGACTGCCGTAGTTGATGAAGCCTTCGAATTCAACCACCTCAGGCGCGAGGTTCAGATCGATGGTGAAATCGTCGCCACCGATCACGGGATCGACCTCCAAAGTCACCCCGGTGTTGCGCGTTTCGAACGCGGCGGGTGTTGCCGGAGTCACCGGGAACGAACTCACGCCACCACCTCCGGTGAGCGAAGTGGATCCCCCGATCTGATTCGGGATTTCCGGCGGATCATATTCAGTCGGATAGATGAATTCACGAATGACTTCGATCTTCGCCCGCTGACCGCTTCTGGCTAGGACGCTCGGCGCGGACAGGAGGTCCACTCCCTTGTGTTGATTGATCGCACGAATCATGACCTGAAATTGCGGGTCGGTAAAGACTCCGGAAATACCGAAGATGGCAGGCGCAATCGCGTTGGCGTCCTGCACGTTTCCGGCCGCCTCGCTGATCAGCGAGTCGATACTGTCTCCGTCCAGCGCGTTTGCTCCACTTCGCAGGCCCGCAGTGATCGGGTTGACACCCACCGGCGCGGCAGCACCAGGTTGGACAAAGGTGTAATTTGCGCTGTTCAGGGCATCCAACTGGTTTCCAACCGTGCCACCACTTCCGAAGATCTTGGGAGCTGTCCCAATGTTGAACGGGCCAAGAAGCCAGTCGAATCCGAGTTCCTTGCCTTTCTCTTCACCGATTTCGATGAATTTGGATGTGATATAGATTCCTTTCTCGCCGCCTCCGCGGATGGACTCGATGACCGCCTCGACAAGCTCCATCTGATCCTGCGTCTGACGGACAATCAGTTGCGAGGTCTGAGGGTTGAAGGTAGCCGACGCACCTTGTCCGAAGACAATCCCATAGGACTCGAGAACTTCCTTGGCATTCCGACGAACAGCCGGGCCCGCCGCACCGCCCGCATCGGCAGGTGCCGCGAAGGGATCAACGGGACCGCCACCGCCGCCGCCGCCGCCACCGGTTCCACCGTTGGCGCTGAGAAAGTTTGGCGGGACAACATAGATGTTCGTGTAGAGTTCCTTGTCCGGTGTGGAAAGCGGCACGACAACCACGGCGTTCGGCTCCACTTTGTACTTGAGGTTGGCCAAGGCCAGGGTGTAGCGCAATGCCTCCACCAAGGGAACATTGGTGAGTTGAAGAGTGATCGGCGTCTGTTCGACACCTCCTCCACCAAATCCACCACCGCCACCTCCAGGCGCGGCGCCACCGCCGTCAAAACCCAAGTCACCCCCACCAGGAGCGGGAGCAGGAGCTGCGGCACCAACCCCACCACCACCACCGGTCGCAAGAATGATATCCACACCTCGCTTGGTCGGATCCGGATTCGGATCAAGCTCCTGCGCTCGGGAACGCAGGAAATCAATGGCATCGCGAAGCGGCGTGCTAACAAACTCTACTGAAGGCAGAATGATCGTCTTCAACTTGCTTTCGATTTCAGCAATCTGATCAGTCGTGGTGCCGCCGCTCGTTGTTTCCGGAAGAACCGCCGAAGTGACGCTGGCAGGGACCGGCAAAGCCCACTCCTCCATCAGCCTGCGGATGAATTCGGCGCGTGTCTGATTCCGCGCAGTCTCATAGTGATCCATCCGCTCATTGTCCACGGCCTCCATCCCTTTCCGGGCGGCGCTGTTGTAAGGGTCGGCGTTCAGAACCTTGAAATACTCCTCCTGGGCCTTGTCGAAATCACCGATTTCCACGTATCCCTGAGCGGTTTTCAGAGCCTTCTCGACAATCCGGACGTTTTCGAGATGCTCCGGCGTCAGCGCGGGCGAGTAATATTCGGGATCGTTGAGTTGCTCGAGAAGCTTTTTGGCTTCGTAATTGTCCGGATCGATATCAGGAGCCAAAACATTCTCGAGCAATGTCCTTGCTTCCTCATACTCAGCTTCTTCCGCGCGCTGGCGGGCCAATTTCACACTCGCGTTGGCATACTGCTTCACATAGGCATCACGACGATCCTTGGTGATGGGTGCATCCGGAAGCAAGTCAATCGCGGCGCGGAATTCGGTAATCGCCCCTTCATAGTCGCCATCAGCCAACAACTGAGATCCTCTCAGGGCAGCCTCATCCGCCTTCTTCACACGCTCCTGCAAGCGGGTTACATAACGGCTTGCCACCTGGGGAATTCCTCCCCCGTCTGCCACACCTCCCGCACCGGCTTCCGCCAAGGCAGATGGAAGCGGAATTGAAATCCCCAACCCTGCGGCGAACGCCAGCGTTCGAATCATTTTATTTCCAGGTTTCATCGTAGCGACTCGTTTTTGCACAAAAGACAATGCGCGAGAGCTTTTAGCTGCTCGCCAGGTTCATGTCCATCCCAAACTTTAGTTTTTTGGCGTGATCTTGAGCTTGATTTCCTTCCCCGGTTCAGGCTCGTAGGAGATTTCCGCCTCTTGTTCCTGTATGTCAATGAGTTTGTACTTCGTATCGGGATCCACAGGCAACACGAAAGAATCCCCTTTCTTGACAAAGAATTTCGATCCACCATTGAGTTCGAATTCGAATTCGCCGTAGTAGGTCGGAATGGTTTCTTCGAGCCCGCGGGTCAATTTGTAGGTCTCCCCGGTAGTCAAATACGTGATCGTCAGGACTGACTGATCCACCGTGATCCCAAGATTGTTCTGCCCCTCCTTGCGCTCCACCGATTCCACCCGGAACTGGTTGTCGGAGGAGGTTTCTCCGGCTCTCATCATGAAATTCTCCGGCTGTGGCCACGCCGACGACGGCACACGTCGGATCTGGAATCGTTGGTCGTCGGGCATCGTCTGGAAAAGCAGAATGTAGCTCTGCTGCTTCCTCGAGAGCAGATGGAGCTTATCCGTATAGGGGGGATGACTGGCCGGATCCCTGGGGTTTGATTTGGCATCCCACTCCTCTTCATTGGAGAACTCATCGCCATCGATATCCTGTTGCATCACCGCGGAATCAAGGTAATCCAACTTATTATCCAGCAACCACTTATTACTCGCCGGAGGTCTCACCTGACGCGCGTTGGGGTCGTTCATATCGATGAGACTTCCACTGGTCTCGACAATCGGAATCGACACAAACAAGGGCAGCGGCTTGGGAGCTTCTTTGCCCCGGATCGGCAGATCCCATTTGTTCTCATTGTCGAGGAAGCCCCGGGCCTGCTGAACCTTCGCAACTTGCGGCTCCTCGAGCGTGTTGTCGGGCTCCACGACATCCAATTCGAAATTCTCCGGGTATGCCCTCGCCTTCAAAACGAATAGCACCGACAGGATGATCGCAATCAATCCCGCAACCATCAGGGCTGCCTTATCCCAGTTCTTATTGAGCCATTCCATGAATTTTATCCTTTTCTGTCCAAGATCGCGATTGATCCAAAATCGTCACTTATCGCTTCTTCGCTTTGGATTTCCCGGAATCACTTTGCTTGCCAAGGAGTTCCACCTCATCGGGTGGCAAGAAGCGAACCAAATCGACCACGGCAAAGACATCCAATGTTTCCTGCCCGAAAATGATTCTGGCATCCTGCTTTTGCAGTTGATAGCCACGTGAGGTGAAGGCTTCGACCAACCCCGAATAATCGGAGGTGGAGGCCCTGATTTCGTCATCCACGTCCTTGGGAACCGGATTACCTTCAGAGTCGACAAACACGGGCCCCTGTTCACCGGATGGCGCCAGATCGGGACCACCCGCGTTGGAGTTTTCGACTCGCACCAACCGAAGCACCAGAAAGTAATCCTTGTCGTTGGCGATCTGGTTCACGAAACGCTGAAACGCGCCATGGCTGGCCTCGAACTTGAGATTCACCGGGTATTTCTGAACCACTTTTCCCGCTTCAATTCCCACCGGTTGATCCCCGGTATCTTCCGTTTCTCCCGGCAAATCCTCTCTATTGACGAAATTCAGCTTCGCCACACCGGCTTCCGCCATCGTTCGGAGGAGATGATCGATGGCGTCCAACTGATAATTCAAGAAGGGGACGACACCCGGCTTGGGAAAGGTTGATTGGTAAGCCTCCATCGCCATGTAAAACTGGTCGGCATTCTTGATCTCCATCCCTTTTTCAGCGGCGAATGCCTTGAATTCATCCACCTTACCCGCGAGGATCTGCGTGGTGAAATTGCTATCGGAGAGATTTGTCTCCAGCGGCTTCTGATAGCGATCCAGACTCTGGTAAAGAGCATCCACATCCTTTCGATATTGCTCCACCGTCGAAGCAAACTCTTTCTCGTTTTCCTCACTCGGATAGGGAACCTCCTTCTCCAATTTCGCGATCCGGCTCGAAAGGTTGTCCCAACCCGTGAAGCCTTCATTGTAAGCCCCCAACCCCTTTGCAAAAAAGAATCCAGCCCCCCCGATCAACGCCAGGGCCAGAACGATATAGCCTGCCAACCAAGTACTTCCTTTCATCGAATCGTTGCCGCTGAAAAATTTTATTTCGTGAACTGAATTCTCGCTTTGAGGGGCAACACCATTTCCCATTGCCCCGAGTATTGGGCCACCGGATCGGCTTTTTTCAGCAGCTCTCCGGTATCCCTGTTCTCCAAATCGAAAAACGTCGACTCCCGCAAATTGGCGAGATAGTCCACCACGATGTCCGCGCCCCGATCGTTATCGCGGTACAGCCCTTTCAGACTGATCGCGTCAATCATGAATTCCTTCTGCTCCCCACCGGCGGAGTTCTGAGCCTGAGCGGCCAACGTCACCCCCGCAGCCGCGGCGCTCTCGGCGTCGGATGCCAAGTCCTCGGTAACCGACTGGCCTTGAGCCAGCGGCTCAAGAACGGTGACCCACATCAGATCGGTATCCATTCGCTTGCTCAAATCGTCAAAAATCAACGTCCAGTAGGCACGAAATGTCACCGCATCGACGAACGGATCCTTCTTCGATTCGATTTCGGCGAGATTCTCTTTCAGAGTTTTGATGGCTTTTGAATGCTCCGCCAGAGAGGCCTCCTTCGAATCCAAGCTCGAACTTTTCGCCGTTGCCAATTCAGCCGCCTTTGAATACCAGAGTCCCAAGGAAGCCAGGAGTGCCGCAACGACAACCAAGGCCATCATCAATGCCGGCTTCCTACGCTGAAATTCTCTCGCCTTACGAACGGATTCGGGGGCCAACTCCAGGATGACTGGAGGCTCGGAGACTTCCTCCAAAGCCGCCCCGACCAATTCTCCCAAGGTATGCGCCTGGGTCGAAATGGCCGCGGCATCCAACGCTCCTCCCAAAGTCACATTTCGAAGCGCATTGAAGTAATCAATGGGCACATTGAGTTTCTCCGCAAAAAATTCGCGAATAAAAGGGAGACCGACCGTAGCACCGCTCAACAGGGCCAGTTCAGGAGCATTCCCGCCTTGCTGGCTGCGGTAAAAATTTGTAGTCCGCATGACTTCAGAATGCAAACGGGTCAGGGATTGCCGGATGACCTTGGACACACCAGCAATCACCGGATCCTCGTGATCGGCATAGGGCCCACCCAAGGCGACGAAACCATCGGAAATCTTCCGTTGCTCGGCGTCCTGAAAATCCACACTGAATTCCTTGGCGATCGCCTTGGTGATGTCGATCCCCCCGATCTTGATACTCCTGAGGAACATCTTCGATCCCTCAATGAAGATCAGGTTGGTGGTGCGAGCGCCAATATCAATGATCAGCGTGCTGCCCTCGAGATCCGGATAGTTGAAACGAAACGCATTGAAAAGTGCCATCGGCGCCACACCAAAACCCGCGGATTTCAAACCGGAGTCCTTCACGCATTGATCGATTTCATCCAACTCGTCCGACTTGATTGCCGCCAGAAGCACCTCCACGTCCAGCTCTTCCTGATCCCCCATCAACTGGTAGTTCCACACCACCTCATTGATCGGAAATGGCACCTGCTGCTGGGCCTCGAACTCCACGATCTGGTCCACTTGATCCAAATCAAGTGGTGGCAATTTCACGAATCGAACAAATACCGGTTGCCCCGAAATGGTGATTTTCGGTTCAGCCCCCTTCAACTTCAACGAACCCGCCACTTCGCTCAGAGCCATCTTTAGCTGCCCGGCCTGCTGGCCCTCGGCAACCGGATCTCCGAGCAAGTCGGATCGGTGGTATTGTTTCAGAATCAGCCCACCTTGTGGACTTTTCGAAAAAACCGCCCCCGCGACATGTTGGGAACCAAGATTGACTGATGTGATGCGTTCTTCCGCCATGATGGTATTCGAGAGGTAAGCAAGTCGTCGCCTTGCGTCAACGGCCCGTTTGCGAAGAAGTGTCTTTAGACAGACTTGAGGCCACAAACTCGCCAGTCATCAGTCGCCCGATTTCACTTCCGCGTAGCGATCAATCCACAGAAGCGCGAAAGGGGTCTTTTCGCGACTCAAGACACCGGCCTGGGTCTGCCCGGCTTCCCACCAACGTCCTGAAGGTCCACTGGACTGCCCCCCCTTCGAAACCCCATTGAAAAACACTTCGACCGCAACCGCCTTGACCGCGCCTGTTTGAAATCGCCGAAAGTCGCCAGTGATCGTACCGAGGGTCTGCGGTGCGATGTAGACGGCAGAGTAGTATTCCTCACCGGAGACAACACTGACGTGCGTCACGTCCCCCGTCAGCACTTTGGTAGACTTATCCTTGGCTTCGATGGCGACGTAATAGCGGAACAGCAGTTCGGGAATGACGGCCTCACGCTCATTCGCCTTCGCCTCAAATTCCACCTCGACCTCAAGCCAGTCTTTCGGATTGGGGATATTCTTGCTCTTCACGTTGCCGGCCTGAAACTGGGGGGTCGGTTGGGTGTCGAATTTGATATCCTTAACATCCACCTTTTCCACCTGCACCTGCTGTGCCTGGGCCGATAAGACGGTGACGGTAAAAAGCGTAATCGCGAGAATCGAAAGTCGTTTCATGTTCGAGAAAGGGTTTGGGAATCCTGCTTGTAACCTGTTGTCGTCTTGTCTGGCAACCATATTTTGCGGCAGTTCTTTTGAATCCACGAGATTTTCTCAAATTTGAATCACTTGCCCAGAACTTCCCGAAAATAGGCGATTGTCTGGGCAATTCCCTCGTCAAAGGCGACCCGAGGCTCCCATCCCAACCACTCGCGAGCCCGGGTGATGTCGGGCTGTCTGACTTTCGGATCGTCCTCGGGCAGCGGCCGGTATTCGATCTCTGATTTCGTGTCGATCAACTGGAGGGTCTTTTCGGCAAACTGCCGCACCGTCATCTCCGCCGGATTCCCGATATTCACAGGTTCATGGGTAGCATGCCGGGAGAGCCGGAAGATCCCGTCGATCAGGTCGCTCACGAAACAGAAACTCCGCGTCTGATTTCCATCGCCAAAAACCGTCAGCGGCGTCCCTTCCAGCGCCTGGCTGATGAAGGCGGGCACCACGCGGCCGTCCCTCAGCCGCATCCGGGGACCATAGGTGTTGAAGATTCTAACGATCTTCGTGTCCACCCCATGCGCCCGGTGGTAGGCCATCGTGATCGCCTCGGCGAATCGCTTCGCTTCGTCGTAGACTCCGCGCGGACCGATCGGGTTCACATTGCCCCAGTAGGTTTCCTTCTGCGGATGCTCCAACGGATCGCCGTAAGTCTCCGAAGTGGACGCGAGCAGGAAAGTCGCGCCCTTCTCCTTCGCCAACCCAAGCGCGTTGTGAGTGCCCAGCGAACCCACCTTCAGCGTCTGGATCGGCAGCTCCAGGTAATCCATCGGACTGGCCGGCGAAGCGAAGTGAAAAATGAAGTCCACCTTTCCCGGAATGAACAGGTATTTGGTGACGTCGTGCTTGATGAATTCGTAATTCTCGTTGCCGGCGAGGTGCTCGATGTTGTCGATCGATCCGGTGATCAGGTTGTCGAGCGCGATGACGCGGTGACCTTCGGCGAGCAGCCGGTCCGTCAGGTGCGACCCCAGAAATCCCGCCCCTCCGGTGACAAGTGAAACAGGACGCGGGGAGGATTCGGCGGCGGACATGCAATGAATATCGTTTTCTGGCGGGCCACGGCTCAGACCGGCTTCATCTCGAACCCGGGATA
>JAGRPB010000136.1 GCA_020439945.1 Verrucomicrobiia bacterium | reverse complement strand
GAATGCGTGATTTTCTATCCCGGCGCTTTCGATGCCGGGAATCCGCGGAAAGGCGGCGAGTTCGATCTCATTGACGAGAAGAAGTGGGACGACACCCCCGAGGACGAAGCACGTCACGACGTCACCTGTGACGACGACGCCTTCGCCCTCGCCTCGCTGGATTTCCCCGGAAAGTTCGGTGTCTTTTACGAAGTCGATCACCCGACCAAGAACCAGCTCGAACAGCGCTGGATCGATTCCTCTCGCGAAAAGGTGAAGAATGCCTCCGCCAAGCAGCTTCTCTCCGATCGTTTCGCGATGATGAAGTGAGCGAGGTCGGGCCCTGCCAGGTTCTTCCCCCAAAATTTAAGCGGGGACCGGAAGCAATAGATGGAGCTAGTTTGAGCTTCGGTAGAACTCCATCTGCGGTCGCGAACGGTCAATTCCGTATTCTTCGATCATGGCACAAAACACCGGACCGATCTGATCCAGACCCGACTCCCAATCGTCCAGCTTGAATCGTCCGCAAGGACCGCCTGCCACTTCCGTTTACAGAGTGGCCCAAATCGGCGAATCTACGCACTTCTTCCTCCTTCTCCGGAACCAATCCGGCGTAGTATTCCATGCCCTCCGAAATCGGGTGGCACAGTCCGTCCGAAGTCCCCTCAGAGTAATCAACGGTGCCTCCAGAGACCCCGGAAGGCTTTTCGATTTCCCTCCGGAAAACGGTCCGATTTTGCGATGATCAAACGCAACGACTCTCGTTCAATCAACGTGGCTTTCATGCTCTCTGTATTCTCAGCCAAATCAGGTTGATCCGACCACTCTCACTTTCCAGGCCCAAGACCAGATCGCTGTCATTTTCATCCATCCAGCCCAGCCAAAACGTCACCGACAAAATCCCACCGGATCGGCCGCAATCCGGCTGCCGATCCGGACTGCGGCCTGTTCCCAGTGGTTTGCTCTCTCGTATTTCCGGCTATGGGCAACCAGGAAAAAGCGTAATTTTGAATAGTGCTCATATTAACAGTTTTCAATCACCCTGCAACCCATAATTTTGTTCCGAGGGAGCATTTCTTCCGTTTGGACCAATTCCGTCGCAGGAGCGTCAGGGTTTGCGTTGACAAGCCCCCGCCCTGCGTCACTTTTCGCCAACTCATTCCTGAAATTCGAACCCACAACTACCCGATATCATGGCAGTTCTCGTAGGCAAACCCGCCCCCAGATTTACCGCTCAAGCCGTCGTCAACGGTCAGATCGCGGAGAAATTCTCGCTCGATCAGTTTCTGGGGAGCAAATACGTCGTCCTCTTCTTTTATCCCAAAGATTTCACTTTCGTGTGCCCGACGGAGTTGCACGCCTTTCAGGCCGCGTTGCCTGAATTCGAAGAACGTGACGTCGCGGTCGTCGGCTGCTCTACCGACACGGAGATGTCTCACTGGGGATGGCTCCAGATGCCCAAAGAACAGGGCGGCATCCAGGGCGTCACTTACCCGCTGGTTGCCGATACCAACAAGACCATCTCCACCGCCTACGATGTCCTCGCCGGCGACTATGACGTCGACGAAAATGGTGAACTCATCGCCCACGGCGAACTCATCGCCTATCGTGGCCTGTTCCTGATCGACAAGGACGGCATCGTTCAACACCAACTGGTCAACAACCTGCCGCTGGGCCGCTCCATCCATGAAGCCATCCGCATGGTCGACGCCCTGCAGCACTTCGAACTGCACGGCGAGGTCTGCCCGATGGATTGGGAAAAAGGGAAACCCGGCATGTCGGCAACCCACGAAGGCACCGCCGACTATCTCGCGAGCCACTGAGAGCGAGTTTCCTTCTCAAAGCTCCCGAAATTTCCGAAACGCCACCGGTTTTCCAGCCGGTGGCGTTTTTCATGGTCCGGAAACCGATCTCGCCTCTCACTCAACGCTCGATCTATGGCCCTGGAGGCCCTAGCTTCGCACGGTCGCCGCCGCAGCAGCGCGCGCGGCGTTCGGATCGTCGAAAAACGATTCCATTCGGCTGCGAAGATCGTCGTAGAAGGTTTCCACCATCTCCTCGAGCATCGCGGCCCGGGCGCGAACGCTCCGGCTGTCTTTTCCGGCTTCGGCCATGGCGGCGAGTGCCTGACGCTCGGAGGTGATCCGTTCCTCGAAGGAATGCTCGAGGTCCATGAGGTGCTCGATGAATTCCTTCGCGGCCCGGGAACGATCCACGCCCTCGATGAGCGAACGTTCCAGCGGCTTGTTGGCCGGCGAAAGGTGCAGGAGCCGGCCGGCGGAAAGTTCCTCCATGTAGCGATGATAGCTCTGCAGGAAAGCCTGGCGCTCACGATCGAAACGCACCTCCTCGCAGTCGACCAGAGCGTCGTAGGGACCGGGCTTGGAGAAAAACTTCACGACCAACGGAATCGTGTCCACCAGCATGAACAACATGGCGAGCACCCCATAGGCAATGAGCGCGAACTTGCCGCCCTCCTGGCCGCTTTCGAACAGCTGATGCAACGCCAGCGTCTGGGTAAGAATGTCGCGGCGAGGCTCGGCGCGGATCGCCTCCACCCGAGCCTGCTCGTCGTCGGCCAGCTTGGTGATTTCGCCCTGGAGACGCTCCAATTCCGCCAACCGGGTGTCGATCTGAGCCGCGATGGTGCCGCGAATCGTATTCTGCTGCTCGACGAATTGCGATGCCTGCTCCTGCTGGACCTGGCGTTTCAGGCCCGCGATCCGCTCCCGCTCGGCCTTCATCCGATCGGCCTTTTCGGCCGCGATGGTCACGTACTCGGCCTTGATCTGGTCTTCCAGCGCCTTCTTGTCGGCGGTGTAGGCATTGCGCTGTTCCGTCAGGAAGGCGAGCACCTCGCCCACGCGCTTCGCTTCGTCTCGGCGCCACGAAAGCTGATCATCGCGGATACTGCGAGCCCTCGGCCCCTCACCAACGATACCGCTGCGCTGGCCGTTGATTTCGCGTTCGAATTCACGCTGCCAGAAATCGAGTTCCGATTGAAGCTTTTCATAGGTCGCCGTCTGCTCGGTGAACTGCTGATTGGCCGATTCCAGCTTCGCGACGATCGGCGCGGTCGATTCGGCGAGCTTGGCCTCCATCTCGGCACGAGTTTCCGGGTCCAGATCCGCCGTCGGATCCGTTTCGCCGGCGGCGGCGTCTTCCACCAGGAATTCGGCCTGGAACGTGTCATTCCACTTGGCCCGCTGCTCAGCGATGTCGGATTCGAGCGTGGCGATTTTCTGGTCGACACCGGCTTTTGCCTTGGTCGATTCGGCCCGGACCTGGGCAATTTCCGTGTCGCGGTTTTCCTCGATCTGAGAAACCACCGTGTCCTGGAACAGCAGGAGCGTCAATGGATGCGAAATCGTGATCCCCATCAGCGCGGCCACGACGAGACGGAGAAAAAACTGTCCCATCTTTCGGTGAAACCGCTGGAACGATCGGTAGGTCGCCAGCAACGCGCGGTCGATGGTGAGAATGATGAATCCCCAGGCCAAAGCCACGGGAACGATGATGCGCCAATCCTGGGTCAGCGTGGAAAGCGCGTAGGCACAGGCGATGAAGGCGAACACGGTCGGCACCAGGACGGTGGCGCCGAAAGCGACGTATTTCCGCTGCTCCCAGTTGGGGCATTGGTCGAGAGTCTCCGCGCCAGCTCCGGAGAGCCAGAAGAAGATGTGTTTGAACGTTTTGGTGTTCATAGGGCGAGCAAGGTCAAGTGACAGATCGAGTGACCCGAAAATCTTGAGAGGAGTGAGATTATTTTGCAAATCTAAAATTTCAAAAATGACAAAATAATCGTTCTCGCGCCAACATTCCTCCCCCTTCACGGTTGGCGGATTCGATCAGCCCAGCGAAGGGCGATCTGAAACTGCGGGATCCACCGGCAATCCGACAAACTCAAAGTGATTCGCTGGAGAAACCGAAATCAGATGGATCCTCAACCAACCGAAAAAAATCATTCAATCCTGTGAATCCTGTCGATTGGCTAGCTCAGATCCGAAACATCCCGCGCCACTTCCAGGGTCGCGGCCCAGGCACTGGCGCTACCCGCATCGGTCAATACGACCCGACCGGCGCTGATTTTCCCGTGTCGATCCAGCTCAACCGACTCCCATTCCTGGAATTCCGGCCGGACTCGTCCGATTCTCAGTCGTAGCGCATGTCCCGCCGCTACCCGACGCGACAAATCCAGTGCCAATCGCCCCATGGTGAAGCGTGGATTGACCTCACAGATCACCCGATGAGCCAGTTCGCCACGCCGATCTCGATAGATGAATGCATCGACGCCCACCGGTCCCCTATAGCCCGCCTCGTCCAGCCATTGCGCCAATTCGATCATCATGGGCGCCTCCAGCTCATAGCGAGGCAGGCATTGCCGCATCAGGAAACGGGCCAGCTCGGCATCCAGACCACGGCAGAATTTTGGAGAGAAAACCGTCCCGGCATATCGTCCTCCGGCGCCGATGCACTGGCGAGTGAAACCGATCCGGCGCAGACCGCACGCCTCCATTTCGAACTGCGCCGAGAAATCGAAAACACGGTCAACCCACGGCTCCATCACCCCCGAATCACCGCGTTCAACCCTCTTGGGTCCGCCATCAAACCCTGTCGCCAGGTCGCATCCAGCCCCCTCCACCAGCCAGAATCCCCGGCCGGCGGCGGCGTACTCCGGTTTCCAGACAATCGGAACCTCGCCTTCCCAGGCTTCATGGATTCGATCGCAGATCGAGCCGGTTTCTCCCGCATCTCCCGTTGGATGGGAATAGATTGGCAGCTCTTCCGACCAGCGACCGAAGCGCTTTGCCTGCTCCACTTTCGAAAAAAGACGGCGAATTTCCCCGGTCCACTCGGGAGCTCCCGCTCCGACTGGCAATCCGGATCGCAACGATTGCATCAGAGTTGCCGCCCTTGGCTCCCAGGACCACGGACGCAGGTTCCGTAGCCGACGCCGCGCCGTCAGGCTATCGGGAGCGAGCCCCGAATCCGAGGCCACCACTTCGAATTCCGGCAGGTCGAAACCCCAACTCCGAACCATTTCCAGGAATTCTCGTCCCGGTTGTTTCCGAACCAGGACCACATCATCGCGACGCGCCAAATAGATCGCCAACGTCTCCAGATCGGCCACGAATTCAGAAACCGAACGCTTTGGTTCGTAGTCGCCGCCATCGAGGCCGCGCGCCATGGCGGCTTCCGCATCCGCATTGAACCAGTAGACATCCGGTGTTCGCCCCTTCGATCGCTCAAAGACCGCCAGTTCGCGGACGAAATCCTCACCCAAGCCGGCTTCGAGGCGTCCCTCCCGATTGAATTCCGATCGATTCCCCTTCGCCCGGCTCGGTGACAGCGGAAAGACCAGCGAATCGCGATATGCCTCCCAGTCCGATTGCCCTTCCCGTTTCCACTTGCGAAACCACTTCAGTCCATAGCCAACATGCGAGATTTCATCCCGATAGATCCGCTCCATCAGCGCGCCGGATTGCTCATCGCCAGCTTCCCGCATGATGCCTGAGTAGTGCCGGGCGTAATCGAGATTGGCCTGCTCGAAGGTGAGGCTCAGTCGAGTGACATAATCGAGCGGCGTCTCCATCGTCGCCACCGCATCCCAGAAAAATCGGCTGAGCGGATGCGATCCAAATTCCACGCCGCAGGCTTCCATTCGCTTCACGTACCAGAGCGTGTGCCGCTGCTCCTCTCTCAAGGTTTGCAAGAGCCCCCGCCGAAACGCGCGAGGTGCGTCAGGAAAGCGCAACAGTGCCAGCGCCATCAATTCCGCGGCCATCAGCTCGTGATTACCAAAAAAGTGAAAAAGAACGCCTCTTGATTCTTCGTCAATGAGTTGCGGCCTGGAAGGAAGTTGAGTCTTGCCCGTTTCACCTTTCTGCCGCATCCGCAAATCCAACGGCCGCCCCGGCTCGACCACGAGGGAAGGAATTTCGCCAATGCCATCCTCCGTCAGATCCGCCAGAGGGAGAATCTCCAGCTTCTCCTCCAGCGTCTCGGCGAACAGGATGCGTTCGGCGTATTCGGTGATGGTCACTCGCCCAACCTAGGTGGAAAACGTGAAACGTCACCTCGCCAACAACGAACTGGGGGTGCCATCGAAAGATTTCCCCGAGTGCCGCACTTTCTCCGGCGAGGCCGGATTCTTCGTCTTCTCCGGAAGCGCCCATTTTCCGCTACCAATGGCATCGATGACTTCGATGGCCGGCGACTCGAAGAAAAGACATCCGGAAGCGCACTTCACTTTTTTCCCAGACATCTGTCGACGACAAAGCCCCACCGCCGCTTCGAACCTATCTGGAGCGACCTTTTTCAATCCGACAAGCGCGTAGAGACGCCCCTCAGGAGTGGCGACCTGAAGCAATTCACTCAAGATCTCCGGAGCATCGGAGCGGGCCAACAACGAACGCAAAGCGTTTTCTTCATCACTGGGGATTCCCGCGAACCCAACGCCCCCAAGGGAGAACCGCGGAGCCCTCTTCAGGATGTCCTCGGATGAAGAACTCGAACGATCTTCCTCATTCCCGGTGGCACCGGATGATTCGCAAAGAGCCAGGAGGATCGCGACAGAAACCGTCAATACTTTCACAAAACCACCTTTCCAGATCCTCGGTTGGCCAGCAACTTTCATCTCTCCCTCACTCCTCAAGGTTTGTCAGCCAGAACACGGACTACCTGCCACCACTTGGTCGGTTTTACCACCCCTACCCCTCTCTTCGTGGCGACGCTGCGCGTTTGACTCATCGCCCTCTCTGTCCGAACACTGACCGGCATCTCTACCGTCACTCGCGAATTCTACCCAAATGCCCCGAAAGCCTGTCGTCGCCAACTACTGCACCACTTTCCTGAAACCGGAGATGCTCCACATCTATCGGCAGGTGACGGGACTGACACGGTTTGAGACTTTCGTGATCTGCAAGGAGCGGCGGGAGGAGGCGCGCTTCCCCTTCCCCGACGTGCGGGTGCATCCGAAGGTGCGATCAAATTTCCTGCGCCGTTTCTGGCTGAAGTACATCAAGAAGGAGCCGCCGATCGTCTACCGGGGCGAATACGGCGCGCTGATGAAGATCCTGGAGCGGACCGAGGTGGACCTGATGCACGTGTATTTCGGGCACACGGGGGTCCACCTGCTACCGATCATCCAGCGCTGGCCGAAGCCGGTGGTGGTGAGTTTTCACGGAATGGACGTACAGCCTCGCGAGGACAAGCCGGGCTACCTGGACAACCTGCGCGAGCTGTTGCAGACCGTGCCGCTGGTGATGGTGCGGTCGGACAGTCTGAGACAGCGACTTCTCGACCTGGGATGTCCGGAGGAAAAGATCCGCATGAACCGGACCTCGATTCCGACCGGCGACTTTCCACTGATCGAGCGCGAGACGCCCGGCGCGGATGGTGGCTGGCACCTGGTGCAGGCCTGTCGCCTGATCGAGAAAAAGGGGCTGGACCTGACGCTGCGGGTTTTCGCGGCCTTCGCGCTGGATCATCCGGGCGCGCGCCTGACGATCGCCGGCGAGGGTCCGTTGGAAGACGAGTTGCGTGCCCAGGCGGTGGAACTCGGGATCGGGGATCGAGTGCGCTTTGCCGGTTTCCTGAAAAGCTCGGAACTGCGCGACCTGTATCACGACGCGCACCTGTTCATCCACCCGAGCCGGCTGACGGCGGATCAGAATCAGGAAGGCGTGCCCAATTCCATGCTCGAGGCGATGTCGACGGGCCTTCCGGTGCTGGCGACGCGCCACGGCGGCATTCCCGAGGCGGTCGAGGAAGGCGATACGGGCCTTCTTTGCGACGAGGACGACGAGGCGGCGCTGCTGGCGAACTTGCAAGCGATCACGACCGATTCAGGGCTGTGGCGAAAGCTCGGCGATGCGGCTGCGGCAAGTGTGCGGGAGAATTTCGATCGCGCGCGGGGCGTGGAGAAACTGGAAGCGGTCTATGCGGAGGCTTTAGCGTCTAAATCGGCACAGTGATGAATGACACAGCGACACAGGAGTCTTTGTTCGACTTTGAAATTGCCCCTGCATCACATGGCAAACATCGACTTGCTCTCATCCAAGCGATCCAGGATGAAGCGGATTGGTCGATCGGTGAACGCGGTGGAAAAAACTATCTGAACCGGAAGGGAGTTGGCGATCGACTTAGCTTTCGTCGGGAGACAAATCCCTCATCTTCAAGATTGAATGTTCTATCGCGTTGTTGGGTGATCCGCGATGCCGCAGAAGCAACCGGCGCTGTCGTAGCCAATTTTGAGTGGAAGCCTTGGAAGGGCGGCTCCATCGTATGCCGATCCGGAAATGAGACTTCGATTTCGCCAAAGCGGACGAAAATGGGATTGGTTTCTTCACCTTGGTTTTCGCTTTCCAGAAAAACAATTAAAGCTCCGGTGATCGATGTTCCGCCAAAATATTCACGGCTCTCAATTCCAGCCGAATACAGCGAGAAGACCGAAGTAATTTTGATTGCTGCCTACCTGATCATTCGTTCGTGGGGCGAGTGACCCTGACGAACATTTGAAGGTAGAGCCAGTTGATAAGGAAGTATTCAAGATGGCGAAAACCAAAGAATGCATAGCAGCATCCCTTTGAGAAAGCCAAATCATGAACAATGAGCGGTATGACATCGATCTTTGGCCCCGGCCTCTTTCAAAAAATCGGCTAGCCCTGATTTCGGCAGCGGACGGCCCTGAACAATGGTCGATCGGAGTGCGTGACGGGCAGACTTTGCTCAACAAGAAGGGCGCAGGCGACCGGCTCAGCTTCCGGCACGAATCGCTACCAGGAACACGCTCGGGATGGTTGGGCCGCAAGTCCGAACTCACGATTCGCGATTGCACTCAGGAAAAGAATCGCTTGGCTGGATTGGAATGGGAGTTTCAGGAAGGAGGCAAACTGACAGCCTCAGATGGCAGATCGTGGATCCTGCAGTATCACAAAAAGAAGATCTTCAAGCCCTCGCCAGAGCAACCTGTCACGTCATCCTGCTTTCGCTTGTCCCAAATCGATTTCCGTAGCAGCCGAATCACGATCCTCCCAGAGGCGCTCGATCTGCGCGAGGTCGTTTTCGTGGCGGCTTTCGAAATATTGAGGGAAGAACTGACCGACTAAAACGAGTCTGCCCATAGTTACCTCCAATGAACTCTCATTCTCCCTCTCCCAACCAGCCAGACGACGACCGCCCCTTGGTGGCGAGTCTATGCGGCACGTATTTGAAGAAAGAGATGCAGAGTCTCTACCGGCAGATCGCGAATCTGTCGGAGTTTCGGAATGTGGTCCTGGCCGAACAGGTGCAGAATCTGGAGCAGTTTCCGTTTTCTCCGGTCATCGAGATGGAGAAGCGGAAGGAGCCACGGTATCGGGGGAATTTTCTGAAGCGGTTTTGGTACAAGCATGTCCTGAAACAGTGGCCGCCGCCGGTGGCGATCGGGCATGTGGGGAACGCGGGGCAGTACTATCATCCGTATGATCTGGTGGATCGGCTCGCGGAGCTGAAACCGGATGTCGTGCATGTCTATTACGGCCACAAGGCCGTGAAGTATCGCCGCATGCTGGAGGCGGCGGGATTCCCGTGGCTGGTGTCGTTTCATGGGGTCGATGTGGTGAAGTTCATGGATGACCCGGAGTATGTGGCGGATCTGAAGCAGGTCTTCGCCGAGGCGCGGCTGGTGCTGGGTCGCAGTGATTCGCTACTGGAACGCCTGCGGGATCTGGGTTGCCCGGAAGAGAAACTGCGGATCAACCGGACCCCGGTGCCGATGGATACGATCGAGTATCGCCAGCGCACGGCTCCGGAGGATGGCTCGTGGCGGCTGTTTCAGGCTTGCCGCTTGATCCCGAAGAAGGGGCTTTTCACGACGCTGAAGGCGCTGCCGACAGTGGTGAAGAAATGGCCGAAGCTGAAATTTGTGATCGCGGGGACAGGTCCCGACGAGAAACGTTTGCACGAAGCCGTTGCGGCGGCCGGGCTGGAGGCCAATGTGGAATTGCTGGGCTGGATCGACCAGGACCGGCTGCGCGAGGAATTGGCGAAGGCACACGTTTTCCTGCATCCGAGCGAACTGACGGACACGGAAGACCAGGAAGGAGTGCCCAACTCAATGGTCGAGGCGATGGCGGCAGGGCTGCCGGTGATCGGAACGACCCACGGGGGCATCCCGGAGGCGGTCACGGACGGGGTTGATGGATACCTGGCACCGGAGAAGGATCCGGACGCCTTGGCGACAACGATTTTGAAACTGCTGGCCAACCCGGAAACGCTGGCGCTTTTTTCCGAGCAGGCGCATCGCTCGGTGCGGGGAAAGTTTGGCTTTTCGGAACAGATCGCGGCACTGGAGGCGTGCTACCGCGAGGCAATGTCGGGCGGCGCTATGGATTCGACTGAAGTCGAATCTACGTAGAATCGGCTTCAGTCGATTTGGGGGGACGCGGATCGCTTTCGCTACCCTTCTCCTATTCCGTCACCATCCGGATTTGAAACTCGATCTCGTCGTTCACGAGATGACCGGCGAGACGATGAAAGAATTTCCCGGATCCGTAGATCACTCCCCATCGGGTTCGATCGATGGAGAAACTGGCTTGCGCCGCGGCTTTGCCATCCGGAGTCAGGCCGGCGACCATGTCGAACTCGATCGGCGCGGTGACACCGCGCATGGTGAGATTGCCGACCACCCGGTAATTCGGTGCCCCCTCCCTGGCTCCGGCAATTCGCGTCACTGCACCGATTTCGAAGACCGCCTTCGAGTAGCGGGTGACGTCGAAGAAGTCATCGCTCTGCAAATGCGTGACGAGGACGTCGTGGAGGGGATCGCCGTAAAGATCGGCGCAACGAATGTCGGTCATATCGACCGAAATACGACCCGAGATGATTTGGCCGTCACGAAAGGTCAATTCACCATTGCGCAAGCCGATACTTCCCCAGTGCTTGTTGAGGAGATTTCTCCCAAACCACTCCAGTTTGGATTCCTTCAGATCCAGAGGCACGGTTCCCTCCGGCGTGTCGGGTGACACTGCGATGGTTTTTCCGGTCTCCGATGTCATCCCTGCGGATTTCCACCCTTCCAATCCGTCGCGAAATTCAAAGATTCGCTCGTAGCCCAGACGCTGGAGTTTTTCCGCCGCCATGCGAGCCTCGTGACTGCCACGATTCGCTCCATATACGCAGATCGCCGACTGCCGCAGCGGGCAGGCACTTTCGACCCGTTCCTGGAACTCGATTTCGAAGACGCAATTCGAGATAGCGCCCGGAATTCGCTCCGCCTCGTGGTCTTCAGGCAGGCGAACATCCATCAATATGATGCCGTCGCCACGCTCCACAGCAGCGGCGAGGCGATGAGCGTCGATCAGCTCAGCCTTCATATACAGTTCCCGGTTCCGAGCATAGTAGCGGGCTCAAGCGGGATAAAGTGGTTTCCACGCGAAATTCCGTTTCGGATTCGCCACAAATGACATTTGAGCGCTAACGCGCACCCGTTTGTCGTCAAAAAAGCGCTGGCGCCCCGGGTTTCCGGGGATAAATTCCCGGTAGCATGTTGATCGAAAAGGCCATCGCCGATTTCTCGATTATCATCGCAATCATCCGCGACTAGGTCTGAGCGGGTGATTGCGATCGGTCTCTTCTTTGCCGGGCTCCCTCTTCAGGAGCACTCACACGCCGGACCGGGATTCATCACCCGCCAGGACGAATTTTCGTTTTGAGTCATTTCCACTCCCCAATCAGTTAGCCACGATTCCCCCATGAACAAATCGGTCATGCTCTACGACACCACCCTGCGCGACGGCACGCAGGGTGAAGGCGTCAATTTCAGTTCCCTGGACAAGATTCGTATCGCCCAGAAACTGGATGAGTTCGGCGTCGATTACATCGAAGGCGGCTGGCCGGGATCGAATCCCAAGGACGTGGCGTTTTTCGAAGAGGCCGCCAGGCTGAAGTGGAAACACGCGAAAATCGCGGCTTTCGGCAGCACGCGACGCAAGAACACGGCGGTCGATGAGGATCCCCAGATCGCCCTGCTGCTCGCCGCTCACACGCCGGTCATCACGTTTTTCGGAAAGAGCTGGCGCCTCCACGTGACCGAGGTGCTCGGCACGACCGAGGAAGAAAACCGGGCCATGATCCGGGACACCACCGCCTATCTGAAAGAACACGGGCGCGAGGTCATCTACGACGCGGAGCATTTCTTCGATGGCTACAAGGACGATCGCGACCACGCCCTCGCCACCCTGGCGGCGGCGCGGGATGGTGGCGCTGACTGGCTGGTGCTGTGCGATACCAATGGCGGCACCATGCCCGACGAAGTCGCCGAGATCACGGAGATCGTGAAAAAGGAATTCGGGGTGCCCGTCGGCATCCACACCCACGACGACTGCGGGCTCGGAGTCGCCAACGCGCTCGCCTCGGTGCGGGCCGGCGCCGGACAGGTGCAGGGCACGATCAACGGCTACGGCGAACGGGTGGGAAACTGCAATCTGACTTCGGTGATTCCCAATCTCCAGCTGAAGATGGGCCACGAGGTGGTGCCGGAGATCGATCAACTGCGGGAGCTGTCGCTCTTCGTCGATGATCTCGCCAACTGCGCCCACAACCCGCGGGCTCCCTACGTGGGCGCCACCGCCTTCGCCCACAAGGGCGGCATGCATGTGAATGCCGTTCAGAAAGTGGCGCACAGTTTCGAACACATCCGCCCTGAGACGGTGGGAAATCACCAGCGAATTCTCGTGTCGGAACTTTCCGGACAATCGAACGTCCTCATGAAGGCCGAAGAACTCGGCATCCCCCTCGAAAAAGGCAGCGATGAGGCCAGGGCCATCCTTCAGCAGCTCAAGGACAAGGAGCAGGAGGGCTACGAGTTTGAGGCCGCGGAAGCGTCATTCGAACTGCTGATCCGTCAGCAACTGGAAACCTATCGGCCTTTCTTCAAACTGCAGGAATATCACTGCACGTTCCGCCGCGATGGCTTGCGCAACTACCAGATCTGTTCCGCCACCGTGAAAGTGAGCGTGAACGGCAACGACGAATACACTGTCGCCGAAGGTGACGGACCGGTGAACGCCCTCGACGCCGCACTGCGGAAGGCGCTGAAACCGTTTTATCCGATGATCGACGAGATGGAACTGGAGGACTACAAGGTTCGCATCATCGACAGCCATCAGGGAACGGCCGCCAAGACCCGGGTCCTGATCCTCAGTTCCGATCAGCACGACAGCTGGGGCACGGTCGGCGTGAGCTTCAACATCATTCAGGCCAGTTGGAGAGCGCTGGTCGACTCGATCGAGTATTTCCTGATGCGCCGCGGCGCCGAGCCGCTGCAGGAAAAAGGCTGAATCAATTCAACGGCCGAGAAAGCCTCGTATCCGCGACCAGATCCCGGGCTTGTCGTCCTTGGATGTCGGCTTGGCGTCGGTCTGGGTATCGATGGCTTCACGAACCACATTCGGCACATTCGGCCTCGCCATCGATCCGCCCCGCCCCGTCGAGGGAGCGGACACCTTGTCCATGGTGAAAAGATTGGGATTGCTCTGCTTGAAGGTATCGATCGGGATGGGCACCCGGCGGTATTCCGGGCGGAGTCGGCGATACTTTTCGATGAAGTTCGTCGGGCTGTGATAGACGGAGTAGTCGCGTTTGAAATCCGAGCGATTCATCCCGACGGCCAGGTTTTTCCGGATTTCGAGATGCAGGTGGGCGTAGTACATGTTGTGCGGCCCCCGCCCCATCGTTCCGATCTGCTGGCCGCGCGTGATCTTGTCCCCTTCCCGAACCATCCGGACCTTCAGGTGACCATAGAGCGAGTCGATGTAGGCGATCTGTCCGTTCTTCTCCCGATAGGCGTGCCGGATGATGACGACGTTCCCCCAGCCCATTTTGAAATCGTCCGAGTAAACGACCACGCCGTGACCGATGGCATAGATCGGGTCGCCTTCATCGGTATTGCCTCCACCTCTGCCATTCCAGTCCTCACCCAGATGACCGTTGGGATAGTATCCCCGCGCTTTATAGTAACCGTCTCCATTCGGAGGTCCCACGGGATAGTCGAAACCGTCGGCAATGTAGTGAGTCGTCGTTTTGACGGCCCATGCCGGTATCGCTGAACACAGAACCAAGGCGCTCGCAGCCAGGACAAGCGTCGTTCTGATATGGGAATCTAGGGGCGTCACCACAAAAAGCCAGATGGCGGAGGGCCGGGAGTTTTACCCTGCGTCTAAGGTTCCCGGACTTCCCCCATCCCGCAACCCTCAAAACACTGCGGAATTTGCGAACTCTTCAAACGGCCCCGGCGCCGAATTTGAACCACAGGAAGAATCCGATGCCCGCGGCGAAGCAGTAGTAGGCAAACCACTCGAACCGTCCTTTCCGCACCGCCGCCAGGACCGAGTAGATCGCGATCAGTCCCGAGATGAAAGCCACTACGCCGCCGGCGATGTAGTTGTGGAGCAGCGAGGACTCGATTCCCTGCTCGATCATGTCATCGACCGCCAACACCATCGCCCCCGCGATCGCCGGGATGGCGAGGAGAAACGAGAACTCGGCCGCATCCTCCGACTTGGTCCCCGAAAGCATGCCCGAGACGATGGTGGACCCGCTTCGTGAAATGCCCGGCAGGATCGCGATGGCCTGACCGATCCCCATTGCAATTGCTGAAGAAAGCTTCACCTCGGCACCTTCCTTCTTTCTGGCGGAAACGATGCGGGGCAGGAACAGGACCGTGCCCGTCACGAGCAGCAGGAGCGAGACCACGATGGGACTCTCGTAAACGCGCTCAAACACATCCTTGAAAGAGAGCCCGATGACAACAGCCGGAATAGTCCCGATCGCCAGCAACCCGATCATCTTGCGTTCGCGCGCCAGGTCGGGTCGAAATGGCGGCAGAATGGAGAGCAACATTTTCCAGAGGACTTTCCAGAAATAGATCACCACCGAGAGCAGGGTTCCGAAGTGAACCACGATTTCAAAAGTGATGCCCTGATCGACCACTCCGAGCACTTTCTGCACGAGCACCAGGTGTCCCGACGACGACACGGGAAGAAATTCCGTCAGCCCTTGAACCAGGCCGAGAATGAGCGCTTGGAGGAGAGACATGGAAGAGGAATCCGAAAGAAGCGCTCAGGTTAGTCGATCCGATCGGGTTCGCAACTGGCTTGGTTCCCGCTTACCGAAGTCACGATCAATTCCGCCGTGATCACGCCAACAAATTACTTTTTCAAATTTTGTCGGCTTTTTATGATTCCTCTGCTCCAAAGGGGAAACAGGGGGGAATTATTTTGCAATCCGCAAAAGTTTCCGAACACTTGCGTGATGCCTCTTCCGTTTCGGAGACTTCAGAAACAAGCGCATCCTAAGATAGGAGTTAGAACGGCAAATTCCTTTCTAAAGTTCAGTTTTCCCATTAATTTTCAGGCTTTCTTGAATAGTGCTAATTTCCCGAATCGCACAAAAGAAATTCAAGTTTGAAAATTCTTCGCAAATTTTCCTTGTCAAATGCTCGAAAATCGCTTGTAATAAGAAAGTCTGAGTTTTACAATTATTGAAATTATAGTAATTATATGCGAGGATTGGTTCCTCGTTTGACTTTCCCCACAATTGCAGTCCTCGAACACCAAAT
>JAGRPB010000011.1 GCA_020439945.1 Verrucomicrobiia bacterium | reverse complement strand
TCGGCGGAGGTCATGGGCATCAATGCCGCGGGCGAGGTCGAGTTGTTCGATCGTCAGACGGATGCGTTGCTCGGCGTGCTGCATTCCCAGGATCGGCATACTTCGCAGCGATTCGGTGCCACCATGGCGCTGTGCGGCAATCTGCTCGCGGTCGGGGCTCCGGGAGATTTCCGGGACGGGGGCGTTTTCGGAGCCGTCTACACCCACACGGCCGTGGTGGGGCCGATTCCCTTGGCGCAGGTTGCGGCCATACGCGATTTCGCGCCGGGAGTGGACTCGGGGGTGTTTCGTCGTTTCGTGGATGCCTCCCTGGAGACAGGCGGCGGCGTCGCGTTTACCGCGGTCCTGTCCGGCGCTCCGGCGGGCCGTTCGGCGGGAATGTGGCAGCGCGATACCGCGGACGGCGCGCTGCGAAAGAAATTCCTGCAGGGTTTCGACGGGGATCTCGGCCAGACTTTGAGGTCGATCGCGCGGCCGATTTTCAATGACAATGGCGGATCGATTGTCGAGGCGACTCTCACCGGGGCGGGAATCACGGGTCTGAACAACCGCGAACTGCTCACCACTTTCGGCGGCGGCGGCATCCAGCTTCGGATCGGGAACAACGCTCCGGCGGTCGATCCCACGCCGATTCGCTCCTTCGGTTCCGCCGTCCAGGCGAGCCGAAACATGAGCACGGTCCTGACTGCGATCCCGGTGCGACTCGATGCGAAAACCGGACCTGCCGACGCATTCAACGACACGGTTTTGCTCCACGGTGCCAATTTCTCGCTCGACCTCATCGCCCGCGAAAACGCGCTCTCTCCCGTGCCGGGTGTTGCCTATGGAGAACTCACCCGGGTGAAATACGACAGCCTGCGCACCACCTTCGCGGCGCCGCTGCAGAGCGATTCGTCGAACAATCAAGGCCTGTTCGTGGTGACGCCGTTGGGAGGATTGAACATCATCGCCATTCGCCGCGGAGATGCGCCGGTGGGCGGAGACGGAGCCCTGCTGTCCACGGTGCTGGGCGAAACCATCGCGGCGGACGATCACGTCGTCTGCCGGGCGACCCTCTCCGGTGCCGGGGTGAACCGTTCGAACAACGAGGCCATCCTCAGCAAGCACACCGGAACGATGCGGGTCGTGGCGCGAAAAGGCGGCGAGGTCCCGGCGATCGCTGGGCTTCCGGCCGGCGTGCGATACCGACGGTTTCTCCAGTTCTGGTCGATCTCCGATCGCAGTGGCAGTCCCTGCTGCGTCTTCCTCGCGAAACTCGGCGGACCGGGCGTGAACGGCCGAAACGATTGCGCGCTTTTTCTCCAGGAAGACGACGAGGAAATCCGGGTGCTCCTGCGCGAGGGCGATCCCGCGCCCGGCTGCGGGTCGGGACTCGTCGGGACGATCCAGCGCGTGGCCGTGGCCTCGACCAATGGGCGTTACGCGGCGCTGGTGACGCTGAGCGGAGTCGGACCGTCGGCGAATCAGGCGTTGCTCCGCGGCACCATCCGGAGCGGGGGAGCCGACCCGGTCGGTCTCTGGAGACCCCATCTGGTGCTGCGAAAAGGCACCCGGCACGCCAGCGGCATTGGTGAGATCGCGTCCGTTCGGAGCATGCTGTTTCCCACCGCCGGGATCGACTCCAGCGGCGCGGGCGGAGGAGGGCTGGCCCAGCCCATCGCGGGCAGTGGCCGCATTCTCACGCAGATCACCTTTTCGAATCGCATCGTCGAGCTGATGCGTTTCGATCCTCCCTTTTGATCGAAGGAGTTTTCGATCCACCACCACCACCGTCCAACCCTGCCCGGAACCATGAAGATCCCGTGTGTCTATTTGTCGCCCATCAGCCGCCGTTTCGCGCTGCTAATTGCCACTCTGGCGGTCAGTGCCGTGACCTCGGCCTGGGCACTGCATCCGAATGTGCAAAAGCTGATCGCGAGGAACGATCCGCCGCAGCACCTTTCGAACTTTGGCGAATCGGTGGCGATCAACGAGAAATACATCGTCGTCGGCGATCCGGACAACAGCGACCTGGCCAGCGGCGCGGGTGCCGTGCACGTCTATCAGGCATCGACGGGCCGGTTTCTGCGAAAACTCCACGCCTCCAATGGCGCGAACTTCGCGCGCTTCGGTCAGAGCGTGGCCGTCTCCGGCGACCTGGCGCTGGTCGGAGCGCCGAATGCGTTCGCCGGAGCCGGGAGGGCCTACCTCTTCGATCTGCGCCGCGGGAGGGAGATCGCGATCCTCAATGCTTCCGACAACGGCGGCGGGATGGATTTCAATGTCGGTTTCAGTGTCGCCCTGAACAAGCGCTACGCCGTGGTCGGGGCTCCGACGGCCGACAGCTACAAGGGCGCGGTTTACGTCTATGATGTCGCCACGCTGGCGGAGATGAAATTCGCGCCGTCAGGGCTCGTCGCCAACGAGTTCTTCGGGCAGAGCGTCACCGTCGAGGGCCCCCGCTTCCTCGCCGGTGCGCCGGGGACGACCGGTTTCACCGGCTCGGCCTATCTCTTCGATATTCCTGGAAACACCGAGCTCCGGCACTTCGTCCCCTCGGATGGCGGGTCGGGGGATCTGTTCGGAAACAGCGTGGCGCTTTCGGGCGACTACGCGCTCGTGGGATCACCCAAGCACAATGGCGCGGGAATCGCTCGCGGGGCGGCCTATCTCTACCGGATTTTCTCCGATCAGGAGGTGAATAAATTCGTGCCCGACGATCTCGTCGACAACGACCAGTTCGGTTTCTCCGTCGCCATGGATGGAAATCTCATTCTCGCGGGCGCTCCCATGGCCGATCGCGGGGTCTTCGACTGCGGGGCTGTCTACTTGATCGACCTCTCCCGCCGTGAGGTGATCGAGTCTCTCCACGTGCCGGACCGACGCCAGTCGCAGGCCTACGGAAGGTCCGTCGATCTCTGCGGTAATCGCGGCCTGATCGGCGCCTACCGTGACGGCACGCTCTCCTTTGCGCCGGGCGCCGCCTACGTGCACTATCCGCTGCTCTCGGAGGTGCCTGCCGTGAAAATCGCGGCGACCCGCGACTTCGCTCCGGGTCTGTCCGAAGCCGCGATCGCGAAATTCAGTGGCGCCGCCCTGTCCGGCCTCGCGGAGACCACCTTTCTTACCAAACTGAATGGATCGGGATCGTCACGAGGCCGTAATGCCGCGCTCTATCTTCACAACTCGACCATCGACGCCTTTCAGCCTTCCATCATCGCCCGCGAGGATCTGGGCGGTGGCGTCTCCGCCCGCACCATCGGCGAGCCGATCTACAATCGACCGAGCGCGCTGGAATCCGGGCCCATCTCAATGGCGACGCTGATCGGTCCGACCGTTTCCCGAAACAACAACGTCGCCATCTTCCAGCAGCGCGCCGGCAACACCCTCGAAACGCTCCTGCGCACCGGTGACGGTCCCACGCCGCTGGGCGGCAGTCTGGTCTCGAAAATCCAGATGCCCGTGCAGAGCTCCGGGCAAAACTTCGTCGCCGCTCCCGTGCAACTTCTCAACGGATTCGGCGGCACCACGAAGACGAACGACACCGCCATCGTCCGGCACAACGGAGTCACGATCGATGAGGCGCTCCGCGAGGGCGATGCTTCACCGGTTCCCATCTATCCCGGGCTGGCCTTCGGCCAATTGACCCGCGCCCGCATGCAAAACAACGAGATCATTTTTCCCGCACCAGTGATCGGGCCTCCCACGGTCGCGATCGGGGGACTGTTTCGGTGGATTCCTGGCAACAACCCGGCCTCGATCGGCTTGCTGCAGAGCCTGACGAACATTCCCGACTCGGTCTATCGGACCTTCCTGAGCGAGACCGTTTCCGTTTACAATCACGCGGTGTGGCGCGCTTCGCTGAGCGGTTCGGGAGTGAATCGGGGTACGAACGAGGCCATCTTTTCCGATGTGCCGAATCTCGCGGTGGTCGCGCAAAAAGGGATGGATGAGCCCCAGTTTCCCATCGACGTGAAATGGAATCGCTTTCTCCAATACTGGGTCGCGCGGGACATCTCGCTCGACGAGCACGTCCTCGTTCTCGCCAAGCTCGCCGGACCGGGAGTGAATCGGTCCAACGATTGCGCGCTCGTGCGGCAGGATGAAAACGGCGACCGTGAGATTCTTTTGCGCGAGGGCGATCCACTGCCCGGTTGTGACCCCGCCTGCGTCGGCACCATCCAACGCGTTTCCGTGGCGCCCGACGGCGGATTTTACGCCGTGCTGGTGTCACTCACCGCCTCGTCGAAATCCACGAACCAGGCGCTGCTCGTCGGTCAGTTGGCGGCGATGCAGCCGGGGCTGTCAAAGCCCTATGTCCTCTTTCGAAAAGGCACCCAATTCCGAAGCCGCTCGGGCGGATCGACCAGTCTCCTCTCGATGAACCTCACGGCGCGAAACGTCGATACAAACGGCGCCGGCGGCGGAGGCCTCGCCAACGACGTGTCGATTTTCGGCAGCGTGCTCGTGGAAGCGACTTTCACAAACAGGGTCACCGAACTGCTTCGGGCCGACCCCTGATCGGGCTTTCGTCGCGATCAACAGGGTTGAGTCCACCAGTCAACAGGGTTGAATGGGCGGCCGGACGGTCCTGGCCCGAGTCTGAGCAATCCGCCGGGCAAACGATTCCGGCGAGCAACAGGTGTTGACGGTCCGCGAGTTCTTTTTCGTGAACGGAGTGGAATCGGGAAAACCTCCGCCTGGGCGAACTCTCACCGCTGAGAAAAATCGGTGAAAAATTTCTTATTAAAATTATTAAAATTATGTTATTATTTGTAATCGAAAATTTGTGCGGCGATTTGGAGATGAGAAAACGAGCTTTTTCCCTGCTGGAGATTTTGATCGCGATCTCCGTTCTTGGTGTCCTGGCAAGTATTGCCTACGTCGCCGTGGGCGGAGTCGCGGAGGAGGCGCGCGAACACAAACTGGCTTCGGATGTGGATACGCTCAATCGAGCGGTGCAGGTCTATCTATCCAGCGGCGGCAATCTGGATTCGGCGGAGAATCCGGCGCAGGTCATTGCCCGGTTGAAATCGGCCGTCAGCCGAAGTGACGCCATGGTGCTCCCCGGAATGTCCTCCCAACTCGTCGATTCCCGGCTCACCTTCAAAGTGGCGGAGAACGGAGTCGGCGTCGTCTGGGACGCGACCAACAAGCGGTTCGTCACAGGAGGTCAGAGCGATTTCGCCATCGAGGAGTTTTTTCTGGATGACGATCTCGCGGATGCGGAACCGGGAGAAGATTCGCGAACGGCGAGCATGAAGTATTCGGCTCAATCCGGCTGGATCTGGGACTTTCAGGAACGTGAACTCCCCGCCGCAAACGCCGGTTCGACGGAACTCGTGATGGCTTCCAGTCCCGATCCGTTGAGTTCACCGACCGAATTCTCGACCGCTCCCAGCACACTGCTTGAAGACAGCGTGGTCGAGTTGGCTCCCCCTGCGCTCTCGGCCACCGAACCGGAATCTCCCCCGTCCGGGACGTTGATGCCTCCGGCGTTTTCGATCATTGGAGACAAGTATCCCATGTCGGCTTACGACTTGCCGGTTTCCCTCACCAACCTGAATCCGGCGGGATCGTCCGAGGTGGTTTACGCCATCGATTTCGGTGTCTGGCAAACTTATTCCGGTCCGATTTCCCTTCCTCCCGGATCCACGCTCAGCGCGCAGGCTCTGTCGATCTCCGAAGACTGGGGCCACAGCGCGAAGATCGACCAGTTCTACGATGCCGATCCGATCACGCTGAGTCCTCCCGTCATCACCACCAGCAGCAATCTTTTTGGCCTGTTTTTCAATCGTAAGATCGCGGTCAGCCTATTCAATCCCAACGATCCCGAGAATTCGATCGTTCAGTACCGCGTCAACGGGGGACCGTGGACCGACTATGTGCTGCCTTTCGAACTGAACCGATGGAATTACCTGGCCGGCGCCAACATCGAAGCCCGGACGATTTCGTCGGGATCTCCCTACTACCTGACGGGACTCACCACGAATCGATTTCTCCCCATCTCGCCGCTGGATCTGACCGGCGAGGCGAGTGGCCAGTTCCACGATCCCACCGGGCAATCCGGGATGGTGAGCAATCTTTCCTCGGGAAATTCATCGTCCACCTTCTCCTGGGGCGAAGACCAATACTCCGCTCTCACCATCCTGCAAAACGCCCTCCTCGGCGGCGACCCCCTGCCGGAACTTTCGCAGAGCTGGCTGCACTACAATGCCGGATCGTTCAGCACGGCCACGCCGGGTGAGCGATTTGTGCTGGGATCGCTCGACTACTACAACGGATCGATCCTTGAGAATACGGGAGCGAACACGATCGATCTCCAGATTGGGCTGAACCTCGATGTCAACGGTTCGCTGTTCAATCCCTTCTTCGATTTCTCATTCGATCTCGTCAATACGCTGAACGTGGAAGACCCCCTGAATCCCTGGCCGGACGCGGACTATGTGCAGGTGGTCAATCCTTCCTCCAGTCGGACGATCATCATCAACGACTACGAATACGAATTCCGTCTCGAATTTGGCGAAACGTCGGCCGACGGATTTTCGACCTTCGACCAGTTTCACGTGTTGGAGGGAGCGACCGCCTCGGCCAATCTCTACGGAACCTTCATCGAAATCGGGAAGGCGACTTCCACCCTGGCCGCCGCCGGTATCGAAAGTGGCCAACAAGCCACCGGCAGTAAGATGTCCGGCCTGGCGAGTCTTCTCGGATTCGAAGTCGAGAACGATGGGCCTTCGGTTGTTTATCAGGTGGAGGAAGACGGCACGATCGATTTGTTGGCGGACTTGCATGAACTGATCGAGAACCCCTTGGAGCAATCGGAATCTGATGATTCGGAATCCGATGATTGATTGCGTCTTCCCAACCTGACTCGTTCGCGATTTTCCGCCGTCTTTGCCCCGCTCGTCCAGTTTCGCTCCATCGGCTCGCTCAGTAGTGATGCTGATTTCGCAGGCGTTTTTCGAGGCGCTGTTCCAGCTCCGAGGCCAGCGAGGGATCTTCTTCTGCCAGGTTGCGCGTTTCACCGGAGTCGACGCGTTCGTCGTAGAGTTCCAGGTAGCCGTCCTTGTGAACGATGAGGCGGTGGGTGTCGGTTCTCAGGGTGTTGCCTTGGCGGTGATAGGCGGCGGCGATGGCGTCGGGAACTTCGAGGGCGGGATTGTCGAGGAGGGGGACGAGGCTTTCGCCGGGGAGGGAGTCGGGCTTCTCCAGGTCCGTAAGCTCACAGAGAGTGGGGAAGATGTCGATGGTCTCGACGATGGCATCGGTGCTTTCGCCGGGTTGCGCGACGATGCCCGGGAAGCGGACGATGAGCGGGGCCCGGAGTGATTCCTCAAAGAGAGTGTGTTTTCCCCAGACGGCATGTTCGCCGAGGTGCCAGCCGTGATCGCCCCAGAGGACGACGATGGTGTTTTTGGCGCGGTCGAGTTCTTCAAGGCGATCCAGGATCCGACCGACTTGGGCGTCGGCATAGGTGACGCAGGCGGCATAGTGGCGGCGGACTTCGAGGGCGAACTCGGGATCGGCGTTCGGATCGCGGCCCCAGCGTTGGTATTTCATGAACTCACCCGAGTTGTGCCAGGTGGTGCGGTAGGTCGGTTTCTCGGGATGCGGAATCGGGGGAAGTTCGGCGTCGCGATAGGGCTCGAGGTATTTGGCCGGAGCCCCGAAGGGGAGGTGCGGTCGCAGGATGCCGACGGCGAGGAAGAAGGGTTTCGTGTCCGACTCGGCCGCGAGTTGGTCGAGTTGGGAAAGGGCCTCGTTGGTGCTGATTCCATCCGGGTAGATGGTGTCCGGTCCCTCGAGGCTCTGGAAGACGGCCATCTCCTTGGCATCCCCGCGGATTTCCCCGTGGGCGAGGCCGTGCATCCAGCCCCGGGGATGTTGCCATTCGCCGGCGGGAAGGAGGTGGCGATCCCAGGCGCCGGGCATTTCGGGCTGGTCGGGATCGTTCCAATCCGGGCCGCCCCAGCCGCCGGGATGATGGGATACTTTTCCGACCGAAACGGTGGTGTAGCCATGCTGGCGGAGCCAACCGGGCAGACTGATGGGCGATGGAGGCTCTTTACCGGCCGCCTTGGCTCGCTGGAAGAGCGCCTCGTTACTGGCCGGGCCATAGGTGCCGGTGAGGAGAGCGAATCGCGAGGCGCCGCAGGTCGGAGCCTGCACGTAATGGCGTCGGAAAACGCGGCCCTCGGCGGCGAGGCGATCGATGTTGGGCGATTGGATGTAATCGACGCCGTAGCAGCCAAGTTCGGGACGGAGATCGTCGACACAGATGAGGAGGACGTTTGGTTTCGTCGGCGCGGCGGGACCGGAGATCAAACCAATGACCAAGGCGGAGAGGGTGAGGAGGTGGCTTTTCATTTTGGGGGACAAAAAAGGTTTTTAGCCGGTGATGAACTTCATGAGCCGCTCCTGCACCTGGCTTTCCCACTTCTCGAGAAAACCGAGCTGTCCGACGGCGGCCCTGGCTTCGTCGTAGTGATCTTTTTCGGCGGCGATTTCGATTTCGGGAAACCTGCCGACAATGGCGAGGCGTTGTTTTCCGATTCTACCAAGCAGTCCCTGGAGTTTTTGCTGCGATGTCACTTCGGATTCGGCCAGGAGAGCTCGGGCTAACGCCGAGCTGGCGGCCGAACGTTTCCTGAGCACTTCGTCCGCATCGTTGAGCGCGGGACTGATTTCGGAAAAGAGATCCATCAGCCCAGGGTCGAGAACCGTCTGCCGCCCGATTTCGACGTCCCGAAGTTCGAGCCAGTGACGCAATCGTCGGGCCGAGGATCGCAGGACCTGGTGAGCTTGATTCACTGCGGCGGCGCGTTCGGCGTCTCCTCCTTCGCCGTCCGGATGAAGTTGGCGACCGAGTTCGCGCCAGGCCGTCTCGATGACATTATCGTCCAGGGTCAACCGGTGATCGAGGCCGAGAGTGGCGAAGGCGTCGTCCATTGGCCGGTAATTCTGACAGGATGAACAGGATTGAATGGATTTGGCTGATTCTTCAATGCCTGGAAAAAATCGAACCAATCATGGCAATCCTGTCCAAACTCTAGGCCGCGAAACTTTCGCCGCAGGAACAGGTGACGACGGCGTTGGGATTCGTGACCTTGAAACCGCCCTGCTGGAGATCGTCGCTGAAATCGAGTTCCGAGCCGGTCACGAAAAGGGCGCTTTTCGGATCGATGACCACACGGACGCCGTTCGATTCGACCAGAATGTCACGGTTGGCCGGGCCGTCGACGAGATCCATCTTGTATTGCAGTCCCGAGCAGCCGCCACCCACGACAGCGACGCGCAGACCGCCATTTTCCAGTCGGCCCTGTTTTTTCAAGAGCGAACACAGGCGAGCCGAAGCGCCATCGAGCACCTTGATAAGGCTCTCGTTACCGCGCTTGAAATTGATTTCCGGAGAAGCTGGAGTCGTTGCGGACATGGGCCTTCAATGAACTCGGAAATCGGCGCTTGGCAATGGCTCGCAACGATCCGGGCTTCAAGGTTTCCCCGCGCCCGCAGAGGAAGGGACCAAGTTTTCCCGGTGGCGCGATGCAATTTTGAGAAAATTCCCTTGCCTAAATGTCATGGTCTTTCGAGAATCCTCAGTACCTGCCGGGAGACTTGTCCGGCAGGGATCTGGAAACTGAATTTCCCTACGAGACCATGAAAACGACTTCTGCCTCCCTCGCCATTCTCGCGACCGCGTTGACGGGTCTGGCTTTTTCCCAAGACGTCCGGGCCGATTACGACATCAAGGAATTCCGGGCGGAGTCCGATATCAGCGTCTTCGCCCTCTACCTGACTCCGGACAACGAGTTGGCGGGAAATCCCGGGGGCGGCGGGGTGGCCTTCGATTTCTATTTCAATGAAAACCTCGGAGTGGCTTTTTCCGGGGCGTGGGCGGACCCCGATGTGGGTGATCTCTGGCAGACCTACATCATGGATCTCAATCTTCGCTATCCGGTGCCGGCCGGCGGCATGGCTCCCTACATTTTCATCGGCGGCGGTGCTTTCGTGGGCGATGGCTCCGAGATGCTGGCCCGCGGTGGCGCGGGTCTCGATATTCGTTTCCTGCCGATTCCGCTGTTTATCGACTGGAGCTACACTTTCCTCAGCGGTGGCAACGGCGTTACCGAACCTTCGGACTTTGGTGGTCTGCGCTTCGGGACGAAGTTTGTTTTCTGAGGCGGTCTCTGCCGTACTCAGGATTGCTTCGCCTTGACCGGTTTGGGTCCGGTTTGCCCGCAGTTCGGGCATGCTTGGTGGCGGTTGAGTTCCGCGATGATCTTGTAGTAGTCCTTTCGCGGGGCGCCGTCAGATTTTCGACGGGTGGGATTGAATCCGCAATAGGGGCAGATGATCCGCCGGTAGAACCAGTGTCGCGAAAGCGGGAAAAGCACCGCAAAAACGACGAGCGGCAGAAGAAGGAGCCAATACTGGTGGTGCCACTTTACGGTGGCTGCCAACAGGACGAAAACGATGGCGGAGAGACAGCCCGACGAAAGATCCAAAGATATCAGCCACTCTTTGCCGATTGATTTTACCCAGATTCGCTCCGCGTCTCGGCTTCGCTTTTTGGCACCATCTTCTTTTTCGGATTTGGACATGGGAGACGGGGAAGGGAAGGGAGTTGAATTGAGAGTTCTCGATCAGTAAGAGGCGGCCTTTCCAGGCTCCAGCAGTCCCGCCCAGAAAGAGTGGTAGGGATGGACTTTTTCGGTCGGTTTTCCTTCGCTGTCCTCCAACGGACGGTCGTCGTTGGCCCAACGGAAAATCGCTCCGCGCAGATTGGCTGCGTTTTCGAAACCTTTCTTGTTCAGGGCTCGGGCGAGTTTGGATGAGCGCCAGCCAACGGAACAGTAAGTGACGATGTGCTCGGGGCTGCGCTTGCTTTTCTCCAGAAACTCAATGACCTCGCGGGCCGAGGTGAGGTTCTCCGCGCCGGGCAGATGGCTGACCGCGAATTCTTTCGCCTTCCGGCAATCGATGATCAGGACGTCGCCGTCGGGTGCGTTCTCCCAGGCGATCAAGGTGTCACCGTCGACCTGCGCGACGTCCGGGAAATCTTCATCGATCAGGGACTCGACCGATTCGAGATCACTCAGGTCTTCGAGTTTCTCGTAAACCCAGAAAGCCGCTCCCAGGATTCCGATCCCGAGTAGGAGAATCACCGCGGTCCAGATGGCGAAGCGATGCGACATGGCATAGGGAAGCTTCCAACTCGGAAGGTGCGATTGATTGTCTCACTGATCCGGTTGGTAAACCAGGTGTCTACGAGGCGGCCTGATCGCCCGTTTTTGCTTTGGGCTCGGCGGCTCTCTCTTTTTGAAAAACACTCAGGAAAAGCAGGGCGGCCGCGATGCAGATGCAGGAGTCGGCGACGTTGAAAGACGGATAGTGCCAGTGGCCGAACTGGAAATCGAGAAAGTCGACCACATAGCCGCGGCCAGGAAGAATCCGGTCCGTGAAATTGCCGAGTATACCTGAGACCAGGAGTGCGGCGGCGACTTTGCCCGAGCGGGTGGGAAATGCGTTTTTTCGCCACAGAACGGTGATGGCAATGAGAGCCGAAATGGCGATGATCCCGAACGCGATATTGGCGTAGGCGCTACCGTTGAATTTCCCGAACGCCATCCCGGTATTGTGCACCCGGACGATGTTGAAAAAGCCCGGGATCACTTCGATCGGGGAACGAGCCGGCTCGACGTAGGGATTGGGAAAATTGGCCACGATCAGGTATTTCGTCACCTGATCGAGAAGATAGAGCGGCAGGCTGAGGAAGAAAAAGTAGCGCATGTTTCCGGCGGGCTTGAGCGGAAGAGCCGATCAGACTAAAGCGGCAACGACTTCGGCGCAACGAGCGCAAAGTTCCGCCCCGTCATCGATCTGGATCGAGCGACGGCAGCGCGGGCACTCGGGATGCGAGGTCTCGGCGACTGCGATCTGCAGTTCGCTTCCTTCAGCCAGCGAGACATCGGAAACCATCAGGAACTCGAGCGTTTCCTCGCGGTGCGCGGACAACAGGGGGCGAGCCGGATCGTCTGCGGGCAGGGCGATCTCCAGGGTGGCGCGTTCGCGTTTGCGAAATCTTCCGGCTTTGATCGCCTCGTCGATGGCGACCTGGGCGGTATCCCGGAGTCGCTCGAACTGTTCGATCTTTCCGGTGGCTTCGCTGCCAGAGTAGGCAGGGTCGGGCTCGGGAAAGGCTTCGAGGTGCACGGATTTCTCGCGACCGGAAAATTCCCAGGCTTCGTCGGCGGTGTAGGCGAGGATGGGGGCGAGCAGGCGAGCCAGCGCATCGAAGACCCGTTGCATGGTCGTTTGAGTCGCCCGCCGCCGGGTGGAATCGGCGGCGTCGCAATACATCCGATCCTTGGTGATGTCGACGTAGAGCGCGCTGAGGTCGACGGCGCAGAACTGGTTCAGGGTATTGAAAACCTTGCGAAATTCGTAGTCGGCGTAGGCGGCGCGGCATTCGGCGACGACATCATGAAGTCTTTCCAGGATCCAGCGATCAATCGAAGTAAGGGCCTCGTCGGAAACTGCGTCTTTTTCCGCATCGAAGTCATAGAGATTCGCCAACAGGATGCGGAGCACGTTGCGGAAACGGCGATAGGGCTCCGTGGTTTGCTTGAACAGATCTTCGCCAAAGGGCACCTCGTTCTGCCAGTCCACGCTGCTGACCCAGAGCCGGAGAATGTCGGCGCCGTACTTCTCGTAGAAATGCTTGGCGTCGATCGGTTTGCCGGCTTTCTCGGCTTCGGATTTGGAGAGTTTTTTCTTGTCCTGATCGACCACGAATCCGTGGGTCAGCACCGCCTTGTAGGGAGCCTTCTCACGCACGGCCACGCTTACCATGAGCGAGCTTTGGAACCAGCCGCGGTGCTGGTCGGTGGCTTCGAGATAAAGATCGGCCGGGGTGTGCAACTCCGGATGGCGATCCATCACCGCGACGTGGCTGGAACCCGAGTCAATCCAGACGTCGAGCGTATCGTGGCCGCGCTTCGTTCCGGCCGGCAAATCGAGTTGTTCGCACCACCAGGCGTCGTCTTTCTCGAACCAGAGGTTGGTGCCGCCGGTCTCGGTGAGATCGGCCACCTTGCGGGCGAGATCGGCGTCGATGATCGGATTCTCCGGATCGCTGGCCGGGTAGAAAACCGGGAGCGGAACCCCCCAGGTTCGCTGGCGGGAGATGCACCAGTCGGGGCGGCTCTCCACCGTTCCATAGATGCGATTGCGACCCCAGTGGGGGAGCCACTGGACGCGATCGATTTCCTCCAGGGCGGTCTGGCGGATGGCGTCGATGCGGATGAAGAACTGCGGCACCGAACGGAAGATGATCGGCGTCTTGGATCGCCAGCAGTGCGGGTAGCTGTGCTGGTAGTTCTCTTTGCCGATCAGGGCGCCCTTTTCGGCGAGCAATTTGATGATCGGGCCGTTGGCATCGAAGACGTGCTTGCCGACGAGGAAATCGAGTCCGACTTCGTCGGTGAAATTGCCGGCGTCATCGACCGGCGAGAGCAGGCCGAGATCGTTTTCCTGTCCGGCACGATAGTCATCCGCCCCGTGACCGGGGGCGATGTGGACGGCGCCGGTGCCGGTTTCGGTGGTGACAAAGTCGGCCAGGATGACTTTCGATTGGCGATCGAGAAAGGGATGCTGCGCCGTCGCGCCGGCTAGAGTCTCGCCCTTGAATTCCGCGAGATCACCCGCCGGAGCGAAGCCGGTTTTTGCGGTGAAGGCTTCGAGGAGTTCCCTGACGATGACAAGATTCTCCGAGCGGCCATCTTCGGCGTGGGTGAATTCTCCCTGCAGGTAAGTGAACTGCGGATGCAGCGCGATGCCGAGGTTGGCGGGCAGGGTCCACGGGGTCGTCGTCCAGATGACGAGCGAGCTTTTTCCCGCGAGTTCGCCGGAGCTGATTGGGAACTTCACGAAAATCGCCGGGTCCTTGCGGTCCTCATACTCGACCTCGGCCTCGGCGAGCGCGGTCTGAGCGCCGTAGCTCCAGAGGACGGGTTTCTTGCTCTGATAGACGAGGCCTTTCTCCACGAAAGTGGCAAAGACACGGATGATGTCGGCTTCGTATTCCGGAGCCAGAGTCAGGTAGGGATGCTCCCAATCTCCGAAGACACCGAGGCGCCGGAATGACTCGCGCTGAATATCGATGAACTGCCGGGCGAAGGCCTCGGAGCGCCGGCGAATCTCGGCGGGTTCGAGACCCCGCGATTCCTTGACCACCTTGAATTCGATCGGCAGCCCATGGCAATCCCAGCCCGGGATGTAGGGGCAGTGGAACCCCGCCATGGTCCGGCTCTTGATCACCAGATCCTTGAGCACCTTGTTGAGCGCGGTGCCCATGTGGACGTCGCCGTTTGCGAACGGGGGGCCGTCGTGAAGGATGAAATCAGGAGAGCCCTCAGCCTTGCGGCGATCGACGATCTGCCGGTAGAGATCCCGGGATTCCCAGTTCTCGAGTCGGGCGGGTTCGCGCTGCACCAGATCGGCCCGCATCGGGAATTCCGTCTGCGGTAGATTGAGGGTGGCCTTGTAGCTGGCACTCTGGTCCTGGCTCATCGGAACGGGGCGTAGATTTGACGTAGGAATCGGGAAAAAGCAACGGCGCCACCAGATCGGCGGCGCCGCGAGCGGGCGAAGGTAGCACCCCGGTTTCGGGGGGTCAAACCGACGTGGATGGCGAGTTCAGATCCTGGTTGCAGCGAGGATCATCGCCGGAAAGAAAACGTGGAGCGTCCGCATGGATCGCCAGACCCGGTAGACCCTCCTGGAACGTCGATGGGAAATTTATTCCCTTCTACCAGGTAATGACGTTGTCCTTTTCCTCGTCGTCGTCGTTGTCTTCCCCAGCGCTCCAGACGATGACGCCTTGCGGAATGAATGAGGTATCCTTGACGAAGGAGGGGGCGGGAATGCGATTATTGTAATCGGTGTCCATGACCACGCGATAGTGTTCGGCCCACGGATCCCAGAGTTCGCCGCCGCCATTGGCGTTTGTCTGAACTCCTTTTCGGTATTTTCCCTGCCCGGCAGGTTTTGCGCGACTTCCCGTGTAAAAGGGGATCTGCCTCGGATTCATGCCATCACTTCCGGTTTCCGTGTCGGCCGCCAATAGGATGTCCATCAGTTCGTTGTCGCTCTTGTCAGGATTGGCACCGTCGTCTGCCCCGGGATTCTCCTTCGGGTACTTCCGATACTCAGTGAAATAGGAGGCAATCGCACTTTTCAACTGCAGCGCGTCATTTTTCGCGGCCATCTCATTGGCTTTTTTCAGGATGCCCTTGGATGCGGGAATCGTGATGCCGGCGAGAATGGAAATGATCACAATCACGATGAGCAATTCGATCAGGGTAAAGCCTTCGCGTTTCCGGTGAACGCGACCAGGGAAGGGGAGGGAGAGATGCGTATTCATGGTGGGTCGTGAAGTTGGGGGAATTCGGGAGGAACAGGCAAGGCCGAAATCAAAAAATTCGCCTTGAGCGTTCAATTACTTCTCCCTGATGTAAACACATTGTCAATATGGAGGTCAAGATCAGGATTGGGCAAAAAAAATCGATTTCAGGCGATTGGTGGAAAACGGATTGCTTGCGCAATCCCTTTTCCTACCGTGGTGGGACTGTGACTCCCTCTTTCGTCGAAATCATTCGCCGGCATATCAAGCGGTCTGACTTTCGTCCTGCCACGAAATCGGAATTGGCGCGGGAATTGGGAATCGCCTCGCACGATCGAGCGGAGTTCCGCCGGGCATTGCGTCAAATGGAGCAGGCGGGAGAATTGGTCTGCGGAAAGCGCTCCCGCTATGCGCCGCCTTCGAAATTCGAAGGGGGAAAACAGTGGCTACTTGGAACCATCTTTTTTCCGGCGAACGAAAAACGCCGTCACGGGTTCTTTCGTCCCGACACGGATGAATTGGAACGCCCCGAACTCCGCCATCTGGAGGGCGATCTTTTCGTGCCGGGGCGCTACACCGCCACCGCGATGCACGGTGATCGCGTGGCGGTGAAGCTCGCCAAGAAACCGGCGCCGAGATGGCATCGGCATGTGAAGGGCCGCCGCGAGCGCATCGATGAAGACAACGAGACCCTCGAGGCGCAGGTCGTCGAAGTGGTGGAACGGGCGAATTCAAGGATTGTCGGCACGTTTCAACAACACGGTCGCTATGCTCATCTGCTTCCGGATCATCGCAGCCTGCCGTCGGTGTTCAATCTTGAGGGAGCGTTGTTGGGCGCGCGCAACGGCGACAAGGTGATCGGCGAATTCGTGTCCTGGGATTCACCGCATCTTCCGCCCAAAAGTCGGATCGTCGAAGTCATTGGTCGTCCGGATGCGCCCGGAGTGGACATCCTCACCGTGATTCATCGCTATGGCTTGCCACTTTCCTTTCCTGAAGCGGTGGTGCGGGAGGCGGAAAAATTGCCCGATTCCGTGGAGGACGGAGAAGAGATCGCCCGGCGCGAGGACTGGCGGGACCGGGAAGTTTTCACCATCGACCCCGAGGATGCCAAGGACTTCGACGATGCGATCTTCGTTCACGAATTCCATCCCGACGAAGGCGGGGGATGGGAACTGGCGGTGCACATTGCCGACGTGTCCCACTATGTGGCGCCGGGTTCGGCCTTGGACAAGGAAGCGAAGAAACGGGGAAACAGCGTCTATCTCGCCGATCGAGTCCTGCCGATGCTACCCGAAAAGTTGAGCAACGGATTGTGCAGTCTGAAGCCGGATGTCGATCGATTGACGCATGCGGTGGTGATGCGTTTCGACGGCGAGGCGCGACAGACCTCGGCGCGTTTTGTCTCGGCGGTGATTCGGAGCCGGCGGCGATATACCTACGAAGAAGCCATTGCCCGCCTGAACTTGAGCCATCGCGAAATCGATCACCTGGAGCCCGAGGAAGCGTCACTGGGACATCATCTGAAACGGGCCTGGGAATTGGCGCGACGCCTCCGTCGCAAGCGATTCGAGGCCGGCGCCCTCGATCTCGACTTTCCGGAAGTGCGAGCGGTTCTCGATGAGAAAGGGCGGGCCGTGGATGTGAAACGCAGCGAGTACGACGAGTCGCACCAGTTGATCGAGGAATTCATGCTCGCCGCGAACGAGGCGGTTGCTCGAGAGACCAAGAATGCCCAGGTGCCATCGATCTATCGGGTGCATGAGGATCCCGATCCCGACAAACTCTATGAGTTCTCATTCCAGGCCGGTGGCTACGGTTACCAAACCGGCGACGTCACCATTCGCGCCGAACTGCAAAAGGTCTTGCGCGCCATTCGCGGCAAACCGGAGGAGCATTCCCTGAAAATCGCGCTGCTGAAAAGTCTGAAGCGAGCCGCCTACAGCGCGGAACCGCTCGGCCACTACGGATTGGCGAAGCTGAACTACACCCACTTCACGAGCCCGATCCGGCGCTACGCCGACCTGGTGGTGCACCGGGTGCTCCGTCGCCTGGTCACAACTCGGGCCGGAGGCGAAGCCGGTCCGACGCCGAGCCAGGGGCGTCTGGCGGAAATCGCGAAACACATTTCGGAAACCGAGCGAGTGGCTGCCGACGCCGAGCAGGAAACGCAGCGAATGAAGCTGATCGAATACCTGATCCGGGTCAGCGGCGAGGATCGCGGTCGCGCCTTCGATGGCGTCGTCTACGATGTTCGCCCCATCGGCGCTTTCGTGGAATTAACGGATCTGCTGATCAAGGGCCTGATCCGAAAGGACGACCTGCCCAACGATCGCTACCGTTTTGATTCCGCCCGGAATCGGCTCGTGGCCAGCTACGGAAAATTCCAACTCGCCGTCGGCCACCGGGTGAAAGTGAGAGTGGCCCGCGTCGATCGGGTGCGCGGATTCGTGGATTTCGTATTGGTGTGATCGTCGGCGATCGGAGACTTCTCACTCGTAGTCCCACTTCATGATCCACGGGTCGCCGTATTTTTTCTGCATGGCCTTGAGCTTTTCCTGATACTGGCGGAGCACGTCGGAATACTTCGGATCGGATGCGAGATTCTTCGCCTCGTGCGGGTCCTCCGAAATGTGATACAGCTCGAAGGCCGGACGCTGAATGTATTCACCCACGGTTTTCTGTCCGTAGGGAGCGTCGAGAGATTTCTGATACTGCGCCTGCCAGCTGCTCGCCGCCCACAGGTCCGAAGCGAAGGGATAGGGAAGCTCGTGGGCGATGTTCCAGATCAGTTTCCATTCCTTGTCGCGAACCACCCGCATCGGGTAGTACATCTGGATCTCGTGAAAGGTGTGGGAGGCGAAGATCGTTTCCCAGTGCTCGGCCTTCGGCTGCCCCAGGATGGGTAGCCAGGATTTGCCGTGATAGCGATCGAGACCATTGCGCGGTCCGCGGTTTTCCATCGCGGCGTAGGGCTTGTCCTTCCAGTATTGATTGGGATCGACCCACTTCGCCGGTCGATTCTTTTCGTGGTCCAGGCCACCCGCATAATCGAGCAGGGAAGGGGTGATGTCGATGTGGCTGATCATCGCCTCGTGCTTCACGCCGCGGTTTTCCTCGTAGGGATTGCGCACCACGAACGGCACCCGCAGGCCGCCTTCGTAGACGGTGGTCTTGCCCCCGGAAAACGCCATGCCGTGGTCGCTGGTGAAGACGATCATGGTCTTGTCGTAGAGGTCCGCTTCCTTCAGGATTTTCACCAACCGGGCGAGTCCCTGATCGACTCGGGAAATGCTCTGGTAATACTGGGCGAGTTCTTCCCGCGTTTCGGGAGTGTCGGTGAGGAAATACGGAATCGGCACCTCGGCCGGATCGTAGAAGACTTCCTCGACGCCCTCGTGAGCTCCGTCGTTCGGCTTGTTGCCGAAGAGGTCGGGTTTCAGCTCCCGGGTCGAAGTTTCATCCTTCCCGCCGCCACGGTGGGGGTCGGCGGTGCCGAAATAGAGGAAGAAGGGCTTGTCGCTTTCGGCGGTGATGAATTCCCGGGAGTGCTCCGCCATTTCGACCGCGTTCCGCCCATTCCCTTTCAGGTAGGTTTCGTAGTGGTAAACCTCTTCCGGCGCCACGTGGTATTTCCCGATGTGCGCGGTGCGATAGCCGGCATTCGCCAGCACCCGTGGCATCGCCAGGCTGACGACGTTGTAGAAACTGGCGAACTTGTGATACGAATGCTGGTGTCCGTATTGCCCGTTGGCGTGATTGTGCAGACCGCTCATCACCACCGAGCGGCTTGCCGAACAGCTGGCCGTGGTCGCGAACGCATTCAGGAAAAGCGTGCCGTCGGCGGCCAGTGCATCGACGGCCGGCGTCTTTGCCACCGGATCCCCGTAGCATCCGAGCGTGGGGCTTTCGTCGTCGGTGATGAAAAAGATGATGTTCTTCTCCGCGGCACGCAGGGTGCCGACCAGGCCAATGACGGCGGCGAAGACGAATAGCAAAGGGGCGTTTTTCATGGGCTCACGAGTCTCGGAGTCGCGGTGGGATCGGTCAAGTCCCGCACATCGTCGAGCCGGATCCGCCTTCGACCACTTTTCCGAAAAACCGTTTGGCCCGGCCCAGCTTCGATGCGTCACTTGGCCGGGTTCCCATCCGGTAACGGGAGGACCGGTGGAACCCCCTCAAGCAACGCATGGGAGTATTCTGGAAAATCTTGCGAATCGTCGCTCTGCTCGCGGCCCTGGCCGTGGCGCCGGTCGGGATCTGGTGGGGATTTCACACCGAGAATTTCGCGCGTTACTGGATGGCGCTGGTCCTGCCTTTCATCGGCGTGGCGTCGCTGCTCATCTGGTTCCTGATTTTTGGCGGTGGCCAGTTTGCCACGCGAGCCAAGGTGTTCGGTTGGATCGCGCTGGTAGGGATCATTTCCCTCATCGTTTTCCGCGCCACGTTTCGCTACGACGGGTCCACCAGTGGCGCTTCCCTGCCGAGATTTGTGCCGCGCTGGACACCGGAAGACGCCGGGGCCGTCGCCGAATTGCCCGAGGAGGAGATCGACTCCGCACCGCGACCCGTGGCCGCCGAAGCTTTGGAAGGCGTGGTTGATTCTCCGCAACTCTACGGCCCGAATCGCGACGCGGTCTGGCCCGAGACCGAAGTGATTGCTTCGCTCGCTTGGGAAGAAAACCCGCCGGAGCAACTCTGGCGCCGCCCCATCGGCCTGGGCTGGTCGGGATTCTCCGTGGTCGGACGCCGCGCCGTGACCATGGAGCAGCGGGGCGATGAGGAACTGGTGACGTGCTACGATCTGCTCACCGGCGAAATCCTCTGGACGCATCGCGACGAGGCCCGCTTCTACAATGTCGCCGATTCCGGCAAGGAAATGGCCGGGGACGGACCGAGGGCCGTGCCCACCATTCATGGCCAACGCGTCTTTACCTACGGCGCCACCGGCGTGCTCAACTGCCTCAGCCTCGAAACCGGCGAGGCCATCTGGCAGCGCGATGTCTTCGACGAACTCGGGAAGACGCTGCCGAAATGGGGAAAAAGCACCTCGCCCCTGATGGTCGAACCCGAGGGACTCGTCGTCATCAGTGGACCGGAACGCAGCGGTCCGACCCTGCTCGCCTATCGCGCCGAAACCGGCGAACTGGCCTGGCAGTACGAAGGTCACGGCGCCAGTTACAGTTCGCCGCGTTTGATCGAGTTGAAGGGTCTTGATACGAAAATGACGAGGCAACTGGTCAGCGTGAATGCCGGCGACGTCACCGGTCACGATCCCGCGACCGGCGAAGAACTCTGGTTGTTCCCGTGGTATGGCGAATACCCGAAAGTCGCGCAACCGGTCAAGGTTGGCGACGATCGTGTCCTCGTCACCGCCAGCTACGGGGCCGGGAGTTATCTGTTGCGGGTTACCGAATCTCAGGAAGAGGGAGCGACCGAACCGAGTTGGAGCGTCTTTAATGTCTGGAAAACCATCAAGCTCAAGACCAAGTTCAGCACCGCGGTGACGCTCGATGGCTATGCCTACGGACTCGACGAGGGCAGGCTCGCCTGTGTGAATCTCTCGGACGGATCGCGAGTCTGGAAAGATGGCAAATACGGATTCGGCCAGAATCTCCTCGTTGGCGATCGGCTCCTGATCCAGGCCGAGGAGGGCTATCTCGCCGTGGTCGTCGCGACTCCCGAAGGTTTCTCCGAGATCGCCCGGCACGAAGCGCTGCATGACATGACGTGGAATCCGCCCACGCTCGCGGGTCGCTATCTCCTCGTCCGCAACGATCGCGAAGCGGTCTGTTTCAAGCTGGCGGAGAAGAAAAAATAGGATTCACCGGGCGATCCGTCTCAGCGACCGCATCATTGCCAGGACCTCTTTTTCCCGCTCCGGTCTCACGGGAGCCTGGACACTCGCCTGGATCAGGTAGAGCGATTCTCCCGTATCGAGAACGGCGAGGTAAAATCGGAAGGGAATGGTGTCCGAGTTCGTGGCGGAACGAAGTTCGGCTTCGAGGGTGGTGAAAACGGCGACCGAGTCCGCCAGCGTTCCGTTCCTCATCTCTCCGATCCGGTTGACGCGAAATGCCGATTCGAAGTTTTTCACCACGCCTTCCATGATGGAGGACATATCGGCCTGGGAATCGGCCTTTGCCTCGGAGAGAAACCATGAACTGGTGCGATCCTGGGATTGAAAGGCGCCGAATGTGCCTTCGCCTCGGTGGTCCGCCTGGTCGGAGCGGCGCCAATGGGAGGGTAGCACGACGCTGAGTCCACTGGCGCCGAGCGCGATGCGGTTCTCCTGCGCGCTCATGGGCAGGATCGAGGTTGCCGCGAGCGTGGCGGCGAGAAAGGCCGTTCGACGTGAGGACATCGGCTGTCATTCTGCCGGAGTTCCCGACAAATACGAGTCTTGATCGAGGGCGCGCGGAGGTTCAGCATTCCGACATGTCCGAGTCCGATTCGACCATTTCACTGACCCTGCCGGCTCTGTCCATTCCGGACACGTCGCAGGAAACCGACAGCGGCAGGCTGGTCATTCCCGGACAATCGATTCCGGAGAAACGGATCTCGATTCAACCCTCTTTGGTCGCGGACCTGAGAGGGTTGGCCCGGGAGGCGGCAAAAAGCGCGTATTGTCCCTACTCAAGATTTCACGTGGGCGCGGCGCTGGTGATGGCGGACGATCCGCAGTCGCGACTTTTTTCGGGCTGCAATGTGGAGAACGCGAGCTACGGCGGGACGGTTTGCGCGGAGCGGAATGCCATTTTCTCGGCCGCCGCGGCGGGTTTCCGGCGACTCGGGGTCATCCTGGTTTCGACGGTCGATTCCCTGAATGGTCCCGTCGGTGACCGTTCACCGTGCGGGATTTGTCGGCAGGTGATCCGGGAATTCGCCGATGAGCGAACCCTGATCGTCATCGATGCCGGCGACGAGGGATTGCTGGGCAATGTCTTGGACATCGACCGGCTGTTGCCGTGGGGATTTCAGCTGGAGAAATCCTGAACCACGAATCTCGCCCGGAGCTTTTTTCGTTGCCGTGATTCGGAACATTCGCTAGACGACAGACCCGCCATCGGGATATGATGACGGTATCCCCCCGCACTCCGCGCCGAAATTCAGGCCAACGTTGGCCTATTCGGCGTCGGGAAAATTTAACGTGAAACAGGAAACGGAATTATGTCTGAAGGAACAGTCGAAAAAGGCTCAGACGTCGTGACAGAGGACGACTTGGACCCGAAACTCAAGGCGCTCTACCTGCGCGGTGTCAGCGCACTGGAATTGCGTAACTGGGGCTATGTGATCAGCCTCTTTCAAGCGGTGCTCAAACAGGAGCCCCGCTTCCTCGACTGCCGTCGTCAGTTGCGGCTGGCCGCGGTGAAACAGAAGGGCGACAAGAAGGGACTCGGCACCGAGTCTGTGAAAGCGATGGCATTGCAGCGGGAACTGAAAAAAGATCCCGCCGCCGCCATGGTTTCGGTGGAAAAAGACATCCTCGCCACGGATCCGTTCAATCCCCAGGGCAACCAGATCCTGTTCGACGCCGCCATGGCTCAGGAAATGCCGCTCACGGCCGGTTTTGCGTTGGAAACGCTGACCGATGGTCACCCGGACAACACCAAGTACTGGCACCAGCTCGGCGAGTTCTACTACAACCAGAACGAATACGAAAAAGCCGCCCTGGTTTATGAAAAGATCCGCAAGAAGGATCCCGCCGACCTGGTGGCCATCAAGATGGAAAAAGACGCCACCGCGCGTCAGTCGATGACTTCTCAGAAGTGGGAAGGCGGCAGTTTCCAGGATCTCCTCGCCAACAAGGAAGACGCGAAGAAGATGGAGCAAGCCAACCGCGCCGGGATGACGCGGGAATTGCTCGAGGAACAACTGGCGTCGCTGATCGAGCAATACAACGCGGATCAGAACAACCTGAACGTGGTCAAGAATCTGGCCGACTGCTATGAGCAGTTGGAGGATTTCCAGAATGCGCTCACCTATTACGACTGGGCCTACTCACTGAGTTCGAAGGATCCGTCTCTCGAGAAGAAGTGCGGCGAGATCCGTGAGAAGGTGCAGAACAAGTATGTCTCCGACTTGGAGTCGTGGATCGCCGCCAATCCGGATCATCCGGAAGTGGAGGAACAAAAAGCGAGTTTGGCCCAGATGAAAAAGGAAATGTCATCGGGATTGATCGATGAAGCGCGGAAACGCGTGGAGCGCAATCCCACCGACATGGAGCTGCGTTACAAGTTGGGTCAGCGGCTTTTCGAGGTCGAAGAATTCCGCGAGGCGATCCAGCACCTCCAGCAGGCGAAACGCAGCCCGAACCTGCGAATCAAGGTGATGCTGATGCTCGGCCAGTGCTACGCCAAGCTGAAGATGCGGGATTTGGCCGCCCAACAGTTCGAGGAAGCGGTCAAGGAAATCCCGAGCATGGACGAAACGAAGAAGGATCTGCTCTACAATCTGGGTCTGCTTTACGAGGAAATGGGAGACAAGGAAAAGTATCTCGAAGCGCTCAAGCAGATCTACGCGGCCGACTACGGTTACCGCGATGTGGCCGAGCGGGTGGAAAGTTCGTACTCGGAAGGCTGATCAGATTCGAACGAGGGGAACGGGTGCAGACTCGGTTTCCCAAAGCAAGGATTTGTGAAAATTCTTCCAATTCGTGGCCATTCGTGTTCGCTCCCCTGAAGCGTCGGAAACACGAAGTTTCACGAATGAGTTGAACGGCCACGAACCGCTCTTCTCGGCGCCGCGTTCATTGAGACGCAGATGTTCGAGGCCATCTTCTATTTCTTGCAAAAACCGCAAAAACGGCAACCAGTGCACAGGTCGGTGGTTGACTTGTGAAATATCTTTGCGATTTTTCACAAGTGCAGAAAATAGAACTCCCCCGCAAAGCGGTTTACCGGCTCTCGGTCTACCAGCGATGTTTGCAGCGCCTTCGTGAAAACGGAGTCGAAACCGTCTCGTCGGAAGCGCTGGCGAAGGCGGCGGGTGTGAAATCCACCCAGCTTCGCAAGGATTTGGGTTATGTCGGCCAGTTCGGCACTCGCGGGCTTGGCTACAACGTGGAGACGCTTGCCGAAGCGATCACGGCCGCGCTCGGATCGACCCGCCTGCAGCCGGTCATCCTCGTCGGCGTGGGGAATCTCGGCTCGGCGCTGCTTCGTTACAGCGGATTTCGAAAAGAAGGCTTCGAGGTCATCGCCTCGTTCGATCGTTACCCGGTCAAGGATCGCGTGGTCGGGACTGGTGTGCCGCTGCATCCTGCCGACCAGATGAAGCACTACATCGAGTCTCACGGCGTCAAAATGGCGATTCTCGCCGTGCCGGCGACTGAGGCGCAAACGGTGGCCAATCAACTGGTCGAGGCGGGCGTGCAGGCGATCCTGAATTTCTCGCCGACCGTGCTCGATGTGCCGGACAACGTTTACGTGAACAACGTCGACCTCGCCATCGAGTTGGAGAGCCTCAGCTATTTCATTCGCTGATCCGTGATCGAGATCGCCACCGGCGGAGCCTTCGATCTGGCACAGACGCTGGATTCCGGCCAGGTTTTTCACTGGGAACCGTGCGTTTTCGAAGGCGTCGCCGGATTCGCCGGATGCCTCGGCGATGAACCGGTCTGGGTGGCACAAACGGGGGACGAAACGCTCGCCGTCTCTGGCTCTTCCTCGGAAAAAATCGCCGCCTATTTGGGAATTGCGGAGCCGGTGGCGGCGCTTCACGCGACTTTTCCGCAGGACGATCCCGTGCTGACAGAGGCGATGGCCTACTGCCCGGGGCTCCGGCTAATTCGCCAGCCCGTCTGGGAGTGCCTCGCGACTTTCATCACCTCGTCGCTGAAACAGGTCGCTCACATTCGGCAGATCTCGTTGAACCTGAGACGCCGATTCGGCGAGCCGCGACTGATCGCTGGTCGCGAAATCTGGACTTACCCGACGCCGGACGCCATCGCCGAGGCGGGCGAAGCGGCGCTGCGCGAAAGCGGGCTCGGTTATCGCGCCGTCGGGCTGCATCGCACCGCGGAGGCGCTTGCCTCGGGCAACGCCGATCTCGACGCACTCGATCAACTCGACGTCGAGGCGGCTCGCGACTACCTGCTCCAGTTCCACGGGGTGGGGGAGAAAATCGCGAACTGCGTGCTCCTGTTCGGCTGCGGCCGCTACGGCGCCTTTCCCATCGATGTCTGGATGGATCGCATTCTCCGGGAGCGCTACTTCGGCCCGCGAAAACGGAAGCGGATCAAGCCCGCCGAATTGCAGGCGTGGGCCGAGCGGCATTTCGGACCGAACGCCGGCTACGCCCAGCAATACCTCTTTCATTTCGCGCGAAAGACGTTTTAATTGAAGCTTGGGGATTCTCCCCGTTTTGTCAATTTTCACGGTCTGGTCCGGGCGATGTCGGACAATCAAAAGCTCCTCATCTCGGTGTTGGGTGCGGTGATCGGTCACCTGCTGCTGCTCTTTGTGCTGGCAGTGCTTTTCACGATTGCCAATCTCCTCGCGCCCACGCGCGGCGAGGCGGCCGCCCTCCCGACGCCGGCGCCACCCGAGGAGGTGACCATCCTCCTGTCCGACCTGATGGAGCAGGTCGAGATGACGCCGAAGGACCTGACGCAGCAATACATGCGGACCGATGCCGACCAGGAATCGGATGTCGCACCGGAAGACGCGCCGTTTCACTCCAACCGCAACACCCTGGCCCAGAGCAGCCGGACTCCGGACCCCTCCGACGCCAAGCGCAAGCCGTCAGTCGATGGCCGCACCGACTTGCCCTTTCTCGAAATCCGCGACCGCGAATGGGTTGACGGGGAATTTCTCGACACCTCCGCACCCAGCGCGCCATCGCCGGCGACCAAGGCCGCTCCCGCCATCGAAGCGCTCCCCACCGAACCCGCCGAGAGCCAGGCCATGGCCGCCGCCAAGCCGACGCCCTTGCGCGATCCTTCCGAGATCGAAACCGAGAAGGAGCTGAAGTCCGAGGCGGACCCGTCCGAAACGCCGCGCGAAGCCCCTGACGCGAAACCTCAGACGCCCGCCGAAGCCGACACGCCGCCCGATCGAGTCGCGGAGCAGAAAGTCCAGCCGGACGCGCGCGAACTGACCGCCGCTTCCCTGATGGCGCAGCGCGAGGACAGCTTCGACACGCCCTTCCCCGCCGATACCGCCCAGAAGCCCGAAGAGATCGCGGAAAAAGACCGCGAAGCCGAAGGGATCGAGCGGACTCAGGAATTCGCCGAAGCCGCCGCGCCCGAGACGCCCGAGGCCGCGTCCGCCATGCCGGTGGCTCGACCCTTGCGCCCGACTCCGCAGCAGAACGCCGCCGCCGCGCCCGCCGAACCGACTCCCGCTCAGTCGGCCAGCGCGGACGTTCCGCCAACCCAGCAGCCGCCTTCGACCGATCCCGCCTTCAATCCACATACCCGGGCTCGGGAGATGGATGGCGGCGCCTCGCAAGTCGGCAACACGCCGTCGTTCGACGTCGAATCCTCCGCCATGGGCAAGTACAAGAAAGCGGTCACCGACGCCGTCGAGCGCCAGTGGCATCGCTATCGCGAGAAAAATCTCGACTACGTCACCTACGGAACGCTCAAGGTGAAATTCCGCGTCGACAAAAGTGGTAAGCCGCGAAACCTGAAACTCGTCAAGAACGACGCCAACGCTGTCATGGCCGAATTCACCCTGCGAGCCGTGCTCGACGCGGAAATTCCCGAGATGCCCGAGGAGGTGGCGTCAATGCTGGGACCGTCCGGACTGGAGATCAGTTACGACGTGATTGTCTACTGAACCGAGCTGGGAAAAGAAAGTGTTTACGGGTTTGTTTCGGGAAACTTTGCGCGGAAACAGTCGGGAGGACACGAATTGCCACGAATGAATGGAATGGCCACGAATCTCGACCGAATGAGAGGAGCCCTTCGTGTTCATTCCTGAAATTCGTGAAAATTCGTGTTAAAGGAATCCAGCCGAAACGAACCATTTGAAGCGGCGCTGATGTCCTCCGATCATTGATTTCTCTCCTCGATCAAACCGAGACCGCCGTTTGACTCCAGATTACCAAAATGGCCCACTTCTTACCTTTCACCTCAGCCATGACCGACGCCGGACTCGCGCTCGCGATGGAGATCGACGCCTCGGTCAACGCCAAGATCTGGGACTTCCTGCTCTCCGGCGGCGTTTTCATGGGATTCATCGCGGTGTGTTCCTTCATCGCGTTTGCCATCTCGATTCATCGCCTCATGTCCCTGCGTTGGCGAGCCGTGCTCCCGCCGGTCCTGGTCGATCAGCTCGAGCGCGCCGAGCGCACCTTTCGCCAGGGAAAAGCGGCGGAACTCTTTCGTTTTCTCGACGAGAGCGACTCGCCTGTTGGTCGCATCGGTTGCGTGGCCATGCTGCCCGAGCACGCCACCCGCGAAGAGGCTCAGGACGCCGTCGAAGCGACCGCGCGCGAAGAAGTCGTTCGACTTCAGACCGGCCTTTCCGCGTTGGAAGTCGTCATCACCATCGCGCCGCTGCTCGGCCTTTTGGGAACCGTCAGCGGGCTCGTCTCCGTCTTCGCCACCCTCGGCGAGAGCAAGGACGTCGCCGATCCCTCCGCCATCGCCGCCGGCATCGCCAAGGCGCTCAACACCACCATCGGCGGTCTCGCCGTCGCCGTGCCCACCGTCATTGTCCACAGCTTCCTCCAGAAACGGATCGAAGCCCTCGCCGCCCGGATGGAAATCCTCATCGGCCACCTCCTCAACGCCTTCCATCGCAACGGCGGCGCCGCGCTTTACGAGCGAGGCGAAATCAACACCGCCCAGCGCGATTTGCCCATGGCAGCCAGCGACGATGCCCCGCCCGAACTCGATGACGAGATCGTGCTCGGTGCCTTCGATGCGGGTGAAAAATCCCGTCGTAGCTGATCCCGGATCGCCCATCTCAAATCGCCTGTCGCAGATCGTGCAATTCTACACCCGCAAACATCGCAGCCCCTCGGTGCCGATCGTTTCTCTGATCGACATCCTGGCGATCCTGCTGATTTTCTTCATCGCGACCACCACCTTCAAAAAGCGCGAGTCCCTGGTGAACGTCACCCTCCCGCAATCCAGCGAAATGGAGTCCACCGCCGAGTCGGCCCAACGCGTCGCGCTCGTGCTGACCGAAGACGAGCAAATCTACCTCGGCGACCAATCCCTCACCGTCGAGAGCCTCCCCGCCGCCCTGCGCCAGTTCAAGCTGAGCAATCCCGAAGGCAAACTCGAACTCAAAGCCGACCAGAAAGTTCCCATCGGCCTCCTCGTAAAAATCTGGGACGCCGCCACCAAGGCTGAGGTAAAGATCGACGAGATTCCGCTCCGGATTCTGTTGGAGAGTGGGGGGAAGTAAGTCTGTCCAAGTGGGGTTGCTAGGCTGGCGAGTCCCAGCCATTGGCAATCTGGGACTATATTTGGAGGGTCAATTGGTCAGTTTCCGGAAGTAGTAGGGGTGAGACGGTGATCTTTTCCCTCGGGGGAAACTCCGTGGCAGGGGCGGGGATTTGTGGTTTACTGGCTGCTCCATGATACGTGAAATCGTTCTCTACGGGGATCCCGTGCTGCGCCAGAAGGGCGCGCGGGTGGAATCGGTCACGCCCGAGATCCGCCAACTGGCGGAGGACATGATCGAAACGATGATCCATGCCCACGGAGTCGGCCTGGCGGCTCAGCAGGTGGGCGAAGCGATCCAGCTCGCGGTGGTGGATGTGTCGCACGACCCGGAGTGCGTCAGTTTTCTCCGCGTGAATGGCGAAGAGGCGGCGATCGAGGACATCAGTCCGCTGGTTTTCATCAATCCGGAGGTGAAAGGCGGTCGCGATACGGAGACGGACACGGAGGGCTGCCTATCTTTTCCGGATCTGCGGGCGGACATCACGCGGCCGGAGGCGATCCGCGCGAAGCTGGAGACACTCGATGGCGATACCCTGGAGATCGAGACGGATGGCCTGCTGGCTCGCGCGATTCAGCACGAGGTGGACCACCTTTTCGGCAAGCTTTTCATCGACCGGATGAGCCGGGCGAAGAAGCTGTCTCTCAAGCGGGTGCTGCGGGAGATGCAGCAGGAGTGGGAATATCAGAACGCGAGGAGTTGAGTTTGGTTCGTGTCGCGATTTGGCAGGATGCCGGAGGTGGCTCGACCGCTCTTGAGATTCGTGATCGTTCGGGCTAAGAGCCGGGCATTGGTTGATGCCTGAGAACGCGAAATTTCACGAATGGTTTGGAATTTCTCGAATGGGGCTGGCGGTCTTCCGCGTTGAGAAATGGTTGCCGTCAGGAGTTCGAGGCTTTCTCCGCCGGTGCCTGCGATTTCGGCACGGGGATCGCTTCGCAGAGGTCGCGCCAGCCGGCGAAGTTCCAGCGGTTGGGAAAGCCGCGGCATTGGTCGGGCTTCACCGGATTGATGGTGCAGGCGTTGTCCTCGAGAAAGATGCAGGCGCCGTCGGGCTGGTCGATCAGGGTCAGGCCGGCGCGGTTGAGGCGCAATTGGGTGTATTGCTCGATGAAGATGGTCTCGGGAATGCCGAGAAACAGGGCGATGTCGCGAATCTCCTGATCGCTGACGGGCACTTCACCGGGCCAGCGGCAGCAATTGCCGCAGCGCTGGCAGACGTAGTAGACGTCTTCGGATTCGGCGGGTCGGATGGGGTGCGGCGCTTTTTCCGACATGGCGGACGGATCTGGGATTCCGACAGGATTCACGAGATGGAATGGATCTTTCTGAACGATTGAAAATCGCCTGGTCTCAGGATTCCCGACGGATCGGGAGGGCGAGAGGGATTCAGAGTGGCCGTTTTTTTCGGGAAAAGCAATGGAGGGGGAAATTTGTCTGGTAGGGCGGGAGAATTGACGGCATTGATCGTTGGCGACTGGTTCGGTGGAGCATTCTTGGAGAGGAATCCGGCGCTTTACAGGGGAATTCAAAGGAACGACATTACGCGTTTCCGGAGATTCGGGATCTATGACGGAAAGATGCCGGCTGTTTCCTCCGTATGTGAAACGGAGTGCGGTCGGCTATCGCCGTGCTCGGATGCTCCGGACTTACCATCTCCAAACGAGACCATTTTTATGCTAGGCAGAATTTTCGGGCTTCTCTCGACCGATATCGGCATCGACCTGGGCACCGCGAACACGCTGGTGAACGTGAAGGATCACGGCATCGTGTTGCGGGAACCCTCGGTGGTGGCGGTGAAGGCGGGGACGAATCAAGTGATGGCGGTGGGCGACGATGCCAAGCGGATGCTGGGTCGGACGCCGGGGAATATCGTGGCCATTCGCCCGTTGAAAGACGGGGTGATCGCCGATTTCGAAGTGACGGAGGCGATGCTGAAGCACTTCATGCGCAAGGTGCTGACCCGGAAACGGATGGGCAAGCCGCGGGTGGTGATCGCGGTGCCGTCGGGCATCACGGGCGTGGAAAAGCGCGCCGTGATCGAGAGCGGGATCAATGCGGGCGCCCGCGAGGTGCACCTGATCGAAGAGCCGATGGCGGCGGCGATCGGTGTCGGCCTGCCGGTCCAGGAAGCGGCGGCGAACATGATCGTGGACATCGGCGGCGGCACGACGGAAGTCGCGATCATCTCGCTCTCGGGGATCGTTTACAGCCGTTCGGTCCGGGTGGCCGGTGATGAACTGGACGAGTCGATCGCCCAATACATGAAGCGCGCCTACAATCTCATGATCGGCGAGCGCACGGCGGAGGAGATCAAGATCCGCATGGGTTCGGCCTATCCCCAGGGAAAGGAAACGTCGGTGGAAGTAAAGGGACGCGACCTGGTGGCCGGGCTGCCGAAAACGGTGACGGTGACGTCGTCGGAAGTGCGGGAGGCGATGTTGGATCCGCTGAACACGATCGTGGATTCGGTGCGGGTGACGCTGGAGCGTTGTCCGCCGGAGTTGTCCGCCGACCTGGTCGACCGCGGCATCGTTCTGGCGGGAGGCGGCGCCCTGCTGCGTGGGCTGGATCAATTGCTGATGGAAGAGACCGGTCTGCCGGTGCACGTGGCCGAGGATCCCCTCAGCGCGGTGGCGGAAGGCACCGGAAAAGTGCTGGAGGAACTGGCTTTCTTAAAAAAGGTTTCGAATCAACGAAGCTGAACGATCTTGACGGGAACGGCATCCAATTCCTCAATCAAACCACCCCGGGTCAGCCGTTTTCGTTTTCAGTGATCAAGGCAGGATGAGCCGAATCAATGTCATCGTTCTTATCGTGTTTGTCGGACTCCTGGTCTGGGTATTCCTGTTTGGGCAAAGCACGGTGTCGAAAATCCAGCGGGGTGCGCAGGAAGTGTTCGGTCCGGTGATCTCCGGGGCGAACCGGGTGGAGGAAACGGTATCCGGATTCGGCAAGGAGACGCTGTCGGCGGTGGAACTGCGGGCCAAGCTGGATGAGGTGTCCCGCGAACGCGATCGCCTGCGCCTGGAGGTGCTGAAAGTCGATGAGCTGGTGCAGGAAAACAACGACCTGCGCCAGGCGCTCAACTACGTGGAGCGTTCGCCGTTGAAACTGGTCCCGGCCCGGGTGATCAGCCGGAAACCGTCGAACTGGTACAACACGCTGGTGATCGACAAGGGGCACGCGGCGGCCATCGCGCCGGACAGCCCGGTCATCGTGCCGGTGGGCGAGCGCGCCGGTCTGGTCGGGAAGATTTCCGAGGTGATCGGGAATGATTCTTCGGTGGTCATCCTGCTCTCCGACGAGGTCTGCCAGGTCTCGGCGCGGATCGAGGGGACGACCGAGCAGGGCATTCTCTCCGGTCAGCGTGGTGCGTTGAGCATCATGCCGGACCTGAAGTTGAACTACCTGTCCAAGGACGCGGTCGCGCCGAATGGCCGCCTGGTGATCACTTCGGGGGCGGGCGGGCTTTTCCCGGAGAATCTGCTGCTGGGACGGGTGAAGGAGTTCACGCCGGGAGCGATCGCCGGAGAGGCCACGGTGGAGGCCGCGGTGAACTTCGACGTGCTGGAGAACGTCTTCGTGATTCTGACCGAACCGACCAACGCCTCGCCGGAATCGCCGCCCGTGCAAACCGATCTCTCGCGAACCGAGGTGGAGAAATGATCTATTTCCTGCTGGTTCTCGTCGTGCTGGTTTTCAGCTTCGTGGGGCAGGAGTTCGTCCCCGCGATCGCCTGGGCCTACTACGCGCGGCTGCTCCTGGTGCAGACCACGTTTTACTGTGCGGCGGTGACGGTGCCCTACCCGGTGATGCTGCTGCTGGCGGCGGCGACGGGATTCGTCTGGGACGCCCGCTACCATGTGCCGGTCTACCCGGAGGGCTCGGCCCATGCCGAGCTGGATTTCGGCTTCACCATGTTCCTGTTCGGCCTGATGGGATCGCTGATCCAGGGCGTTCGTCCGCTTTTCCGGCGAGGACGCTGGGAGTTGCCGGTCTTCCTGATCGGGATTTGCACATTCCTGTCGCTGGTGATTCAGTATCTCGTGATCAGTTTCCACCGTGGAGGGCTCTATTTGTCCACCGAAATGTGGTTCCAGATGCTGATGACCTCCCTCTTTTCCATGCTGGCGGCTCCGCTGATTCTGCTGCTGCTGAGCCGACTCGCCAAATGGACCGGTTATCGAATCCGCCTCGAAGGCATTACGCGAAAGTACCGTTATGGTGACTCGATTTAGACTTCGGCTCTACCTGCTGGCGCTCCTGATCATCAGTGGATTCGGTGTCCTGACGCTCCGGTTGTATCGGGTGCAGATCAAGGAACACCAGGAGTTCGTCGACAAGCTTCCGGGGATGAAGTACGAGACCGTTCGGATCCCCGGGATTCGCGGCGAGATCAAGGATCGGACCGGTTTGGTGCTGGCCGAAAACCTGGCGAACTTCGAGGTGCGCTTCGACTTGAAAGCCATCGTCGAGGACTACAAGAAAAACCACGGCGCGCCGCCGAAACGCACCTGGACCCGGTATCGTCGCGGTCAACCGATCGAGGAGGAGGAGACCGACATCGTCGCCATCGTGGAAAAGACGGTCTTCCCGGGCCTGGCCGATCTGGGACTGCTGGAGGATTACAACGCCAACCAGTTGCGCGTCCATTACCGCAGTACCGGAGGCATCGTTCCCTACACCTATCGGCGCGACTTGAGTTTCGAGGATTTCGCGACCTTCGCCGAACACAATCTCGGACTGCCGGGCGTGACGGTCACGGCCACGGGGCGGCGCCATTACGTCTACGACGCGCTGGCCTGCCACATCCTGGGTTACGTGAATCTGCCCGACATCGAGCAGGTGCCGCTCGAGAAACGCCAGGAGTTCGACTACTACGTCGGCGACGACTACGGCGTCCACGGAGTCGAAAAGACCATGGATCACTACCTGCAGGGCGTGCCCGGGAAACGCGAACTGAAGAAGGACGAAAAGGGCAAGTTCATCGGCGAGGAAAGCTACGAGCCGCCGAAACCGGGGGCTGACGTCTACCTGACCATCGACGCCAAGATCCAGGAGATCGCCGAAAAATCGCTCCGCAAGGTGGGACGCGCGGCCGCCGTGGTCATCGATCCCAACAGCGGCGACGTGCTCGCGATGGCCTCGGTGCCGTCGTTCAATCCCAATGTCTTCATTCCCTCGGTCAGCATCGAGGATTGGAAGCGCTACACGGAGGACAAGACGAGTCCCATGTTCAATCGGGCGATCAGTCCGGCGGCGCCGGGATCCACCTACAAGATTCCCATTTCCCTCGCCGGCGGCCTGACCGATTCCTTCACCAAGCGCTTCGAATGCGCAGGGGGAAAGCAGTATGGGAAGCATTTCATGAAATGCTGGTGTGCCGGCAAGGGCTACACCCATGGCAGCCCGACGGTGGGAGATGCCATCAAGTATTCCTGCAACGGATTCTTCTATCGCTACGCGAATGATGTCGGTATCCGGAATATCCTGACCATGTGCAACCTGCTCGGCCTGGGGCGGACCACCGGCATCAAGATCACCGGCGAGCAGCCCGGCAACGCACCGGGACCGGAGTGGATGCGCATGCAGGGCCTGGTCTGGACCGAGGCCTACACCGCGATGACCGGGATCGGCCAGGGATTCGTCGAGGCGACGCCACTGCAGATGGCCAGTGTCGCCGCTACCGTCTCCAATGGCGGGAAGGTCTACCAGCCCCGCATCGTGAAGAAAGTGATGCGCCGTGATGGAGAAATCGTCTGGGAGGAGCCCGCCGTGCCGCGACACGATCTGACCAAGGAAGGATTGACCACCGAGGAGGTCGAGACCGTGAAACGCGGGATGTGGAAAGTCGTCAACGAAAGCGGTGGCACCGCCGGTCGGGCGGCCTCAGATATCACGGTCATCTCGGGAAAAACCGGAACCGCTCAGACTGGTATTTTGAATCAACCGACCAATGCCTGGTTCATCTGTTTTGCCCCCTACGACAATCCGGAACTGGCCGTCTGCGTGTTTGTGGAGAACGGCAACTCGGGAGGCGGGGCGGCATCCCCGATTGCAAAAAACATTATCGAAGAGACCATCGCCATGCGAAAAGGTCAGCACGAAGTGAATTTGACGAAACTCGAGCCGGCCGAAGGCAACTTCGACCGGATCATGTCCGTCTCTTTCGAAGGTGAGGGCGTTGTCATCGCCTCCGCCGAAGACCCCGATGCGGTGGATGTGGGAGATTTTGTTCCCGCCTCCCTGCGTCAACGCAGTTCCCAACCCGAGTCGGGCGCCGCAAAACCTTCCATTCGCAGAGGAGCGGATGCGGAGGGTTCCGTTTCCAACCAGAATACTGATAACCGTAGAAAATTCCGGCCGCTCAAATGGCTTGGTATTCGACGCTGAATTGATTAAAAAGACCGAAGATGACGAGGAGAGCACCATCCCGCAAAGACTCGCGCCACCTTGTGGCGGAGCGCGGCGATGCGTGGTGGCAAGAAGGAAGAACACCCATTTTAGACCAAGATGCTAAGCAAAATTCGCAAATTTTTCGGCCCCAAGAAGCTGTCCGAAGGTAACAAGATCGTTCTCAACTGTGAAAAACTCGAAACCCGCGTCGCGCTGCTCGAGAGTGGATCGCTCGAGGAATACAACGTCGAACGCACCGACGACACCAACATCGTTGGCTCGATCTTCAAGGGGGTAGTCCGCAATATCGAACCGGGCCTCAAGGCCATGTTCGTCGACATCGGGATCGAGAAAAACGCCTTCCTCCATTTCTGGGACGCGATTCCCGAGGCGCTCGATTCCGGGCTGGAAGAGATCCAGCGCGGCGGTGGCCAGAAGAAAAAGAAGAAGCGTATCCAGGCCAAGGACATCCCCGATTTGTATCCGGTCGGGAGCGAGGTGCTGGTGCAGGTGACCAAGGGGCCGATCGGCACCAAGGGCCCGCGCATCACCACCAACATTTCCCTGGCCGGCCGCTACATGGTCCTGATGCCGCGCAATGACCAGTTCGGCATTTCCCGGAAAATCGAGGATCCCAAGGAGCGCGCCCGGCTTCGCAAGCTGATGGAAAAACTCACCGTGCCCGAGGGCATGGGGATCATCCTGCGCACCGTTTCGATGGGGCAGAAGTATCGCTACTTCGTGCGTGACCTCAGCATACTCATCGACCAGTGGCGCGAGATCGAGGAAACCGCCAAGACGCAGAAACCTCCGGTGTGTGCCTTCCGCGAGCCGGATCTGATCGAGCGAACCGTGCGCGACTTCCTCACCGACGAAATCGGCGAGGTGCTCTGTGACAACGAAGTCGCGGCCGAGCGGATGCGTGATCTCGCCGGGGTTATCTCGCGGCGTTCCCGGAAACGCATCACCTATTTCCAGGGACAGCAGCCGATTTTCGACAAGCTGGGCATTCAGCGCCAGATCGACGACGCCTTCTACCGCCAGGTCTGGCTCCCCAGCGGCGGTTACCTCGTCATCGACGAGACCGAGGCACTCATCGCCATCGATGTGAACACCGGCCGCGCCAAGAATCAGGACAAGATGATTCTGCAAACGAACGTCGAGGCCGCAGTGGAGGTCGCGCGCCAGCTTCGCTTGCGGAACATCGGCGGCCTCATCGTGGTGGACTTTATCGACATGAAAAGCCGCCGCGATCAGCAGCAGGTCTACAAGACGATGAAGGATCGCTTGAAGCGCGACCGCGCCAAGACCCAGATTCTGCCGATTTCCCAACTCGGTCTCATGGAGATGACCCGCCAGCGACTCAGCGAAAGCTTGAGCGTCACTCACAACGAGCCCTGCACCCACTGCCAGGGGCGCGGGATGGTGAAATCGGCGACCTCCATGTCGGTGGAACTCCAGCGGCGTATCAGCGGCATTTTCGCCAACCAGGGACATCTCCACGAACTTATCATCGTGGTTCATCCCGACGTCATGGAGCGTCTGCGGACCAAGGACAGCGAATTGCTGGTGGAACTCGAGCGGCGCCACAACGCCCGCCTCACTTTCCGCAGCGATCCGACCTTCTACCGCGAGCAGGTCGTCTTTGCCGACGCCAAAACGGGCAATGAAATCACGGATTGAATTGACTTGGATTCAGAACCGCGAATGAACACGAATTCAGCTGCTGAATTCGTTTCTATTCGCGGCAAAATCGAGATCAAGCCAGGCAGACTTAGTTCGACAGCTTTATACGTGCACGGATGAACGCGACGACGGAAAACGCGAGGGCGATCAGTCCGAGTGTCACCGAAAACGCGTCGCCGAACCGCGCGTAGAACGTGATCGGCGGATGCTTTCGCAGGGTCACGGTGGCGGGGAGCGTGCCGGTGGTGAAGGTGTTTCCCGTCAGCGGATCCTGAACGACCCGCAGCCGTTCGTGTCCGGAGGCGCCCGGTCCCGCGTCCGGGTATTCGAGGCTGCCGTTCTCGTCGATGAATCCGCTCACCCCGGTGTTGGCGGCGCGCGCCATCGGGCGGCGCAGCTCGATGCAGCGGAATTTCGCGTTCGCCATATGCTGCAGCGCCGCGTTGCTCTCGTAGAACCAGCCATCGTTGGTAATGTTGACGAGCAACTGCGGTCCGGGCCGGACGAATCGCCGCGCCACTCTTCCCAGCGTGTCTTCGAAACAGATCAGTGGAATGATGTCGACTTCCGGTTTTTCCAGCGTCAGCGGCTCGAAGCTTTCACCGGCGGAGAAATCCATCGGCACGATTCCGCCGGCGATCCATTCGATCGGGGGAAATTGTTTTCGGAACGGCAGGTATTCCCCGAAAGGCACGCGGTGGATCTTCCGGTGGAGATCTGAATTCCGCGTCGAACCGCGCACCACGCCGAGGCAGTTGTAGATCGCCTCGTTGCCCTCTCCGTCGAAAGTTTCGTCCTCGATCCCCAGGATCAGCGAAAAATCGGCTCCGGGCAGGATGATTTCATTCAGGTAGGCCTGCACCCAGGGAAACGTCCAGCGACCCGGCAGCGCCGTTTCCGGCCAGATCACGAGATCGAAATCCGACGACTCCACATAACCGCGCGTCAGATCCCGGTAATCCTCGATAATTTTCTGGGCGAATTCACGATCCCATTTCTGGTCGATCGGCGTGTTCAACTGCACCAGCAAGGCGCGCAGGCTCACGGAGTTTTCCTCGTCCGGTTCCGGCCGCGTCGCGAACCGGGTCAGGCCGTAGAGGAAAACGCCGATGATCAGCAACATCGCCAGCGCGAAGTCCAGGTGCGGCCGGATGCGCTGCCGCACCGCCATCTCGCGCCCGATCCGAACCAGCGTCGCCGTCCAGACCGCGTTGCAGAAGACGATGAGGAAAGCCAATCCCGTGACGCCGACGATGTCCGCGATCTGGATGAGGTAGAGGCTTTCGTGAAGGGCCACGCCGAGCCCGTTCCAGCCGAAGCCGGAAAACGCGATGCCTCGCAGCCACTCCAACCCGCACCAGGCCCCACCGCAGAGCGCCGCGGCACGAAGCACGTTCATCGAGGGACCGAACAGGTCGCCGACCGGAAACATCCCGAAGCCGCCCCGATCCGGTTTCAGACCGCGACGCTTGGCGGCTTCTTCCAGCTTCTGCTGACGCCGGTTTTGGGTCGTTTTCTTCTTTTCTTCGTCTTCGCCGAAACCCGGTTTCCATCGTCCCACCGTGGCGGCGAAGGCGCCGAAAATCGCGAAATAGAGCGCGAGATAGGCGGGCAACCCCACCCAGGCGCCGATGCCCGCCCAGACGCTGCCGACCACGCGACGCAGTTCGAACAGCCAGCTCAGGTTGATCAGGAAAAACGTCAACCCGGCGACATAGCCGAGCGCCAGACCGTGACGCCACCGCCTTCTCGGATCGCCGGAACGAGGCTCGGAAAACCAGAGCGCGGCGAAGAGCGGCACTTGCCAGATCCAGATCAGTTCGCCGACATCCCAGCGCGGAAAACAGAGCCCGAGCAACACCCCCGACAACGCCGCCGCCAGCCAGGGCCAGGCGGCGACCAGACGATGCTTGAGGGCCGGAGACATAAGAGGGTCAGGTCGCGGACCCAACAGGGTTGAATGCAAGAGTAGAACGGGTCTCCCGGCCCGTTCCCCGGAATGTTCCGCCCTCGGAATGGGGCGGGAGCCCCGTTCTACGTTCTGTGACTCGGGCGCTCACGAGAGGGCATCGAGACGCGACCGCATGTCGGCGATGACGGCGGCCTGGAGCGATTCGTAGGCGGCATTTCCGGCATCCTTGGCGGCGGCGAGTTCTTCAGGAGCGATGGTCGCATCGCTGCAGGGCGCGGGACGCTGGTAGAAGTAGAACTTGATCTTTGGTTCGGTGCCGGAAGGACGCACCGCAAAGGCGCGTCCGTCGGCGAGATCGACGAAAAGCATTTTCTCTTTCGGCAACAAATCGCCTTCTTCGTCATGAATGTCTTCCTTGGAGAAATCGCGAACCCGACTGACAGCGACGCTATCGATCTCGGTCGGCGGAGCATCGCTGTAGTTTTTCGCGAGGGCCTGAATCTTCGCGGCTCCGTCGGCGCCTTCGAGTTTCTCAGAATGTTGTCCTTCGCGATGAAAGCCGTAGCGAAGGTAAAGTCCGTCGAGCAGTTCGGGAATGGTCAGCGCCTTCGATTTGGCGTAGGCGGCCAGTTCGGCGAACATCACGACGGCGCCGTTGCCGTCCTTGTCGCGAAGGAAATCGGCACCGAGGTAGCCGTAACTTTCCTCCCCACCGAAGATGAAGAACTTCGAGTGCTGCAGTCGCAGGGCCCGGGTCTGGCCGGGGGAGAGGCTGCGATAATCGGCTCGCAATTCCGCGGGAATGGCCAGCTCGTATTTGCCGAGTTTTTCGCCGATGTACTTGAACCCGGTCAGCGTATTGACGCAGGGAATGCCGAAGTCGTCGGCGATGGCGCCCTGCAGTTCGGTGGTGACGAAGGTCTTTACCAGAATGGTGTGCGCCTTGTTGGCCTCCGTGACGATGCCCTGTTCGGTGAAAGTCTTGATGCGATACCAGGCCATCAGGGAACCGATCTGGTTGCCGGTGATGAGCTGCATCTCTCCCGTGGCATTGCGGACCGCCACGCCCATGCGGTCGCAATCGGGATCGGTGGCGATGACAATGTCGGAGCCGTCGCGTTCGGCTTGGGCGATTCCCATTTCGAGGGCTTCGGCATTCTCGGGATTGGGCGATTTCACGGTCGGGAACCAGCCGTCCTGGGTATCCTGCTCGGCCACGGTATCGCAGTGAAAACCCAGGCGGCGCAGCATTTGCGGAGCGATGGTGCCGCCGGTGCCGTGGAGATTGGTGAAGACGATCTTGAGTGAATCCCGCTGCGACTGAACGAGGTCGGGATCGAGCAGGAGTGACTCGAGATTCAACATGTAGGACTCGTCGATCTCGAGGCCGAGATCGATAACGGCACCGCGTTCGCTTTCGGGCAGCGTTTCGTAGCTTTCCGAAGCGATGGCGTTGACCTCGCCGATGATGCCGGAGGCGTGGGGTTCGACGACCTGGGCGCCGTCGTTCCAGTAAACTTTGTAGCCATTGTCCGGAGGAGGATTGTGGCTCGCGGTGAGGACGATGCCGGCTCCCGCATTGAGGTGACGAACGGCGAAGGAGAGTTCCGGCGTGCTGCGAGGTTCCACGAATCGGTAAACGTCGCATCCGTTTTCCGTGGCCACCTTGGCGACCTGATCGGCAAAGGCGGCCCCGAAGTGGCGGGTGTCGCGAGCCACGGCGATGGACGGACGGCCTTCGCGTCCTTCGCTTTCGTGGGCCGATTTCAGATAGCGCGCCAGGCCGAGGGTGGCGCGGGTGATGTTGTAGAAATTCAGCGCGTTCGTTCCGACACAGGGATGTTCGGGGCGCTCGCCTTCGCCGGCAGAACCACGTTCGGCGGCGGTGACGATGGAGGAAATCGTCCGGCTGCGAAGGCCGCCGGTGCCGAAGGCGAGCTTCTGGAAAAATCGGTCATTCAGCTCGCTCCAGGCGCCGGCTTCGGCCAGTTCGGTCACGGATGCTTCGTAGAGCGGGTTATCCGAGGCATCGAGGAGTTGGCGAATATTTTCGAGACTGGAGTCGAGGAGATCTCCGCTGTCGCGGGCGGTGTCGAGAAGGGCGGCGAGTTCGGGCTTCATTGCGGTTGCAGTGTAGAGTTGGGCATTAAGATTGCAAACCTGCGGATGAAACAGTGGCGTGACCAACTGAAACCGGCTCCCGATGCCGAAACGACTGCCTGGCGACGGCTGCACAGTCGCGAAGGCGTGTGGGTCGACGATTTCGACGGACGCTGGCTGGTGCAGACGCAGGGAAGCAGCTTTCCTGACGAATTGCGGGACGCGGTGACTGGCGGCGAAGCACGTTCGCTTTACTGGAAACCGCGCGACAAGGACGCGAAGACCGCGCCGGAGTGGATCGCTGGTGAAAAGGTGACTGAGCCGTTTCTGGTGACGGAAAATGGCGTTCGCTTCTGGATCGATTTCGAGGCGGGGTATTCGCAGGGCATCTTTCTCGATCAACGCGAAAACCGGCGCCGGGTTCTGGAGCGCGTTGGCGAGGGGGATCGGGTGCTGAACACCTTCGCCTACACCTGCGCCTTTTCCGCAGCGGCAGCGGTGGGTGGGGCCGTGACGAGCAGCCTGGATCTGTCGCGCCCGTATCTCGACTGGGGAAAGCGAAACCTGGAAGCGAACGGCATCGATCCCGCCGGTCACTATTTCTGCAAAGGGGATGTTTTTGAGTGGTTGGGAACCTTTCATCGTCAAGGTCGAACCTTCCAAGGCGTCATCCTCGATCCGCCGACCTTTTCCCGGAACGGAAAGGGCAAGGTGTTCAAAGCCGATCGCGACTACGCCGATCTCGTCGCGCTGGCCTGCGGCGTGGTGGAATCGGGCGGCTGGGTGCTCTGCACCGGAAACACGCACCGTCTCGACAATCGGAGTTTTGAGAAGGCGGTTCGCGAGGGCGTTCGCCAAGGGCGACGAAAAGTCGAGCGAGTCGAAGTGTTTCCGATGCCGGAAGAGTTCAACGGCGACGACTACCTGAAGACGGTCTGGGTGACGGTCGGGTGAGGGGAGGGAATCGCGGCTCGTGGCATCCCGATTGCCGTTTTGCGCGAACCCTTGGTGGAAACATCCTCTCCAAGCCGTCATGAAAAAATCTCCCATCCTCTCGTCCCTGGCCGCCATTTCGGCCGGTCTGATTTCATCGTGTGCCACGTCCAGCAAGCCCCTCTCCACCGTCGGCAAGGTCGATCTCGATCGGTTCATGGGCACTTGGTATGTCATCGGATACACGCCGTTGGGAGTCGATGACGACGCCCACAATGCGATCGAACATTACCATCTCGCCGACAACGGGGACATCGAGACGACCTACCAGTTTCGGAAGGGGAGTTTCGACGGTGAACTGAAAACGATGACGCCAGTCGGCCGAGTCCATGACGAGGAAACCAATGCCGAGTGGCGCATGCAGTTCATCTGGCCTTTCAAAGCCGAGTATTACATTTTTGATCTGTCTCCCGACTACCAGCGCACCATCATTGCCCACCCGAATCGCAAGTATGCGTGGATCATGGCCCGCTCGCCCCAGATTTCGACGCGCGCCTACGATTCGGCGTTGTCGAAGCTGGAGACGGCGGGATTTGATCGAAAGATCATTCAGAAGCTGCCGCAGGAATGGAGCAACGAATCGAGTCGGCTGAAGATGATTCGAGAGGCGGGCAAGGGCACGCTTAAGACCGAGTAGCGATGTGGCGCGCAAAGGCGTCGGCGGGTGCGGATGTGACGTAAGGCTTGGAAAACCGGAAAAGCCTTTTAACTTCCCTCCCTCCCACTCACCGCCCTCACGACTCATGCGCGTCATCTCGTATCAGCAAAAAAACTTCGCCTCGGCTCTTAAGAAACTCGATCGCCGTTCCCAGCCCTTGGAGCGCGTGGAAAAGACGGTCACTGAAGTCGTGGGCGCCGTTCGCGATCAGGGTGACAAGGCGCTGCTGGCCTATGCGGAAAAGTTTGATGGCGTGAAATTTCGCAGCGGTAAGGCGCTTCGGGTGACCGAGGCTGAACTCGACGCCGCTGATGCCGCGACGGACGCCAAGACGAAGCGAGCGATTGCCGCTTCCCGGAAAAACGTCACGGCTTTCGCGAAGAAAAGCCTCCGGAAAAACTGGAGCGACAGGAATCCGCAGGGCGCCGAAGTCGGCGAAGTTTTCCAACCCTTCGAGCGGGTCGGCCTCTACGTGCCGGGCGGCACTGCCCCGCTGGTTTCCTCGGCCAACATGACCGTCGCCCTGGCCAAGGCGGCGGGGTGTCCCGAGATCGTGGTTTGTACGCCGCCGCAGAAAGACGGCTCGGTCAATCCCGCGCTATTGCACGCGCTTCGTGCCGCGGGAGCCACCGAGATCTACAAGGTGGGCGGCGCCCAGGCGATCGCGGCCATGGCCATCGGCACGCGGACCATCGCGCCGGTGGTGAAAGTATTCGGTCCCGGCAATTCCTATGTCGTCGAAGCCAAACGCCAGATGTTCGGCTTGGTGGCGGTCGATCTGCTCCCCGGCCCGAGCGAGATCGTGGTGATGGCGGACGATTCCGCCCGCCCGGAATTCATCGCGGCGGACCTGCTCGCACAGGCCGAACACGGCGGCGACAGCGAGATCGGATTTGTGACCGATTCACCGAAACTGATCGAGGCGGTCGAAAGAGAGATCGAGATTCAAAGCGCCACGCTGAGTCGCCAGGGACCGCTGCGGCAGGTGATCGAGGATCGCTGCTGGCTGGTGCTGGTGGAGAAAATCGAGGACGGCGTCGACATCGTGAATGGTTTCGCGCCCGAGCACCTCTCGTTGGTGAGCCGGAAAGAGAAATCGCTCGCTCCGAAAATCCGCACCGCTGGGGCGATCTTTCTCGGCAATTGGTCGCCGGTGGCGGTGGGCGACTTCCTGGCCGGCCCGAGCCACGAACTTCCCACCGGCGGCGCCGGAAAGTCCTTCCCCGGTCTGACCGTGGACCAGTTCCAGCGTCGCACCAGCATCGTGAAGCTGGATCGCGAGTCGATCGCGAAATCCGCGCCCATCGTTGAGGCGTTTGCCAAGGTGGAAGGACTCGATGCGCACGGCAACTCCGCGAGCATTCGCGTTCGGCGCTGACGAGAGTCGGCCGTCAGGACTCCACGTCCGGCTCGCATTTTTCACCCTGCGGCTCTTTGCCTTTCACCTCCTTGCCGCGGAGGCTCCAGACATAGTGCTCGATCAGGCGCAGGTCGGTCGGTTTCAGGATCGCTTTCCACGTCGGCATGCCCTTTTCCGGCACGCCCTCCTGCACCACGCGATGCATGTCGTCGCGGGTGGCGCCGTGAATGAAATACCAGTCGGTCAGGTTGGGGCCCACCGCCCCGCGACCGTCCTTTTCGTGGCAAAAGGCGCAGTTCCGATCAAACAGCCAGGCGCCTTTCATCAACACCATGCGCCGATAGGCATCGGAGGAACCCGAAGACGTTTCGTCCGCGCCGAGAAGCCGCGCCGATATCGGGCCAAGTGCGAGCGAAATCGCGATGGCGGCGAGAGCGAGGATTCGACCTTGGGAAACGACTGGAAACATGACGACACGGAATATTGCACGCCGGATGCAACAAAAAAGCGCCGATCTTGGCGCAATCGTTGCACGATTTGTCTCAGCGGCTTGCGTTTCCGAAGGGTGCTCGGATGGCCTGCCCGGGCAGCGCGCCAGCCACCACTTCGCCATTCGCCACCACCGTCTTTCCGCCGACGAGGACGAAAGGGATGCCGGCGGAAGGCCGCTTGGGCTCGGTGAAAGTGGCGCGCTCGCCGACGGTTTCGGGATCGAACAGGGTCAAGTCGGCGTCACAACCCTCTTGAATGCGGCCTTTTCGGGTCATTGCCGGAACGCGGGTTTCCAGGCGTTGCGCGGGCATCAGCGACATCTTTCGCAGCGCCTTCATGAGATCGAGTTCGCCGCGCTCGCGAACATAGTGACCAAGGATCCGGGCGAAGGTTCCGGTGTTGCGGGGGTGGCCGACCAGGCCGTCGCTGGCGATCATGGCCGCCGGATGTTTCACCGCTTCGGTGACGGTGCTCTCGGGATTGGAGTGCACGATCACGAGGCCGCCGGTTTCCCGGTATTTCCGAAACGTCTCCGCGGTGAGTCGCTCGCCGGTGGCGCCCCACTGGAGGTCGCCGTAGTCGAGTCCGAATTCCTTTCGCCAGCCATCGGCAAAAATGGCCGATTTGATATCCGTCATCCCGGCAGTCCATGGATAGACTTCGGCGGTGATGTCGTGCCCCGCCGCCTTGGCGTCGGCGACCATTTGCAGGAGCGTGGGCGTTTCTCCCGCGCCGATGGCCTGGAGATGCACGATTTGCAGCGGCGCGCCTGTGGCGATGGAATCGTCGATCACCTCCTGTGCCGCCCCGAGACTCTTCGCGGCGCGGTCGCGAAGGTGAACGTGACAACTGGCGTGAAACTCGGCGGCGGTTTGAAACATCTCCCGGATCTCCGCCTTCGTTGCCGCCGGAGTGTAGCGGATGCCGAATCCCACCGCCACGGCGCCGCGTTCGAGTCCGTGAGCGATGCCCGCCTTCATCGCTTCGATCTGGGTCTCGCTGGCGACGAGGTTCGCGGCCTTGGAATCGGACTTTGGGAGAAAGCCGGGAAAGTCGCCCATCACCCGCATTCGCACCGGGATGTGCCCCACGGCGACACCGAAATGGAGCGGCAGTTTCCCCGCGTATTTGTCATACCAGGCGTCGACATCGTCGGTGCCGACCTCGAGTTCGAGCATCGCGGTGACGCCGTCACGAACCTTGAACGCGATGGTCTCGTCGTCCCAGGCATGCTGGTGGAGATCGATGAATCCCGGCGCCACCACCAGGCCGGCGGCATCGATCGTTTCGTCGGCGGAGAGCGGCGTTTTGCTGATGGTCGCGATCTTTCCATCCCGGATGCCGAGGTCGCGAACGGCATCCAGCCCGGTCTCGGGATCCATCACCCGTCCGCCGTGGATGACGAGATCGAACTCTTCGGCATCGACCGAGAGCGGCCCAAGAACGAGAGCCGCCGCGAGAACGAGCCTTGATCCAACCCTGTGCATTCGCCGATTCAACCCTGTTGAATGCGGGCGGTCAATGGCGCAGGACGGGATCGCAAGCGACGGGAAAAACCGGAAAGCGACTCGACACCTCCGGGGCTTTTTCCTAGTTTGCCACGCATGAAACGGAGTCTTTTCGGACGGCTGATTCCACTCGTTCTCGCGATCGCGATGGGAGCCGCGGTCGCTGAAAACAAGCGCCTGCAGAACATCCTGTTCGAGCAGGAAGTGCTGCGGGAAAACGTGCGAAAATCGGCCGAAGAAGACCGGACCGGCATCCTCATGAAATACGCCGGAGCGGTCGAACGGCTGCAGAAGGATTTTCAACAGAAGGGCGATCTGGAAAATGTGCTCAAGGCGAGAAATGAGATTCAGTTGACCCAGGAAAAGAAGCAGGCGGGAACGTCGGAGTTTCCGGGGATTTCCCGATTGAGGGAGACGCTCGCCTCGGCCATTGAAACGATCGATACCACCGAGGCGCAGACATTCGCCGTCCTCGATGGCAAGCTGGTAGCCATGCTCGAGCCCTTGCAGAAGGAGCTGACGACGCAGGGTAAGCTGGAGGAGGCGCTCGAGGTGAAGAAGCAGATCGACGCCGCCAACGAGCGCCTCAACGGGGGATCGAATTCGCTGCCGCTCACCCGGATCGGATCGGTGGTGTCGGGCACGCGCAAGCTGGATCTGGTCGACAAGGAATTCGAGAATTCGCTGCTGCATTCGACGGCATTGTTCACCGGCGACGAGACGCTGGAGCCGGGGCGATACCACGACTTCACGAAATTCGAACTCGGTGACCACTCCATCGAGGATCGCGATGAAAAGACCGGCGTGCTCACGATTCCCGACGGGTGTGAGATCTACCAGGGAGCGATTTTCGGAAACGTGGCCAAACTCGCCTTCTCCGGGAGCTTTTTCCACGATCTGCAATTGGGCCAGAACCTGCACAGCGATCTCACCGCCGATACCTGCGTGTTCGATCACTGCCTTTTCCGAAAAGAGGGAGGCTGGTTCGCCCGGGTCTCATCGCGGTGGATTTTCAACAACTGCCTCATCTCCGGTTCGTTTTTCTCGGACTGGCGGAAGGGCCTGGTCGGCGTTCAGGCGAGGGAGACGACCTTTGAGGGGATCGATTTTCCCTCATTCGGCTTCAAGGAAGACGCGGGCAAGGAGGTGATCGATGACTGGTGGGTCTACGAGCGCTGCGTTTTCCGAAACTGCCGGATTCCGGAGTCGTTGCTGATTGGTCTGACCGATTGCGTGCTCGAAGACTGCACCCTCGTTCCCGAGACGCTCGCGATCGCGACACCGGTCAAAGTGACTCTCTATTTTCGGGGACGGGAACCGGAGCCGCCCGCGCCCCAGGCCAACGTGGAATACGAGCTGCGACCCGAGAGCCGGTTGACGAAAAAGCAGACCGGCACCGATATCGCCTACGGTCTCAACGGGGATCGAGCTGAGCCCTTGCGTTAATCGAAAGGGCTCAGCGCAACCAGGTCATCCCGAGCGCGATGAGGACCAGCGCTGCGGCCACGAGGTCGCGCCTGCCAAAGCGGTCGCTGGCGGCGCCGAGGCGGAGGAATTTCAGCATCGCACCGGTCGGGCATCCGTAGCGGCAATAGGCACGGGTCACGAAAAGCGACGCGATCAGGCCCGCGATGGCAATGCCGATGGCGGCCCAGCCGGCGATGCGAAAGACAAAGGCATCGAAGGGCTCGATCCCGACAAGGCTGAAGTGGAAGTGGCCCATCGCCACGACGACCACGACGAGCAACAGGAGGATGGGTACGGCGCTCAAAACCGCGTCGAGCTTGCCTTTGACCGGGGCTTGCCAAGGCAACCGTCGGCTCAGCCAATCCTGTGCCGCGCCGTAGGGACAGAGGTGAGTACAGTAGACCTGGCGACCCGTGAAGATCGGCGCGATCAGCGCGGCGGCAGTCAGCAGCACGAGGCCGGGAGCGGCTTTCCAGGGAACGCCGTTCTGCGTCCATCCAACGAGGAGGGCCTGGGAGAGCATGTCCGCATTGATGAATCCGAGATAGACCACGAGCACGACCTGGAAGGCGAGTCGGAGCTTGCGATTTCCGCGCAGGCGGGTGAAGGCGATGATCAGGCCGGCGAGGACCACGAGCGAGGTGCCCACGGCGCGCACTGACAGGTCGACGAGCGGTTTTGGCGGCGCCGGTTCGCGGACCTTGGTGAGTTCGACGGCGGTTTCGATGAGCGATTCCGCGACGGTAATGCTGGTTTTGGTGGCGCTACTGACTTCGGCGATGCCCATTTCCACCATGTCGATCTGTGAGATTTCTCCGAGGTCGAAGCCCTTGAAGGTGTTGAAGAAATACTCGTCCTCGGTGAGGTAGCTCACGTAGGGCTGGTTGTCGTAGGTGGATCGAATGGCACAACCCAGGAGACGTTCGTCGGGGTCGAGAACCAGCAGGACGTCGGTCGGCCCCTGGTAGCCCATCATGTGATCGGCGAACGGCGAGGTGCGGGACGCATAGCCGATCAGTTGACCAGAGGCATCGAGTACCTGGAGCAAGTGAGGGCGTTTCTCCAGCAGTTGCAGAGCATCGGCTCCGGCGAGAAAGGGCTGGATTTCGTCGACCGTGATCTCGTCCGGAAAGCGATCCGTTTCCGCAATCCGACCGCCGAGCCGGGTGGCGATTCCGTCCGCGATGGCGGTGCTGGTGAGCGTCGCGCCGGAAACGGCGTCGAGTTCGGAGCCGGCGATCACCTCGTTTTCGACGAGGCCATTCCACTGCGCGAGGTAGGCCTCATCGGAAAGCACGCGCTTGAGATGTTCGCGCGTGTCGTCACTGCGGAGCACGTCGATCCCGAGAATGCGATCCTCGGTATCGAAAGCGATCAGGGTATTCGTCGGGCCCGAAAAACCAATGATGTCGTCAGCCTCGGGCGAGGTCTGAATAACATGGCCGAGGACTTCGCCATTCGCATCGAACACATTCTGCCCGCCATGGGCCGGCACCCATTCGCTCAGGCTGGTCGCCTTGGGATAAAACCCGCGCACCTCCTCGACCCCGACGAGTTGTTTCATCGCGCCGCGTTTCTGGGCGACATACCACGCATGCTGTCGATGGATCAGGAACAGCAGCACCACGAAAAGACCCACGCGATAGGCGTGCAGCGACCAGCGGCGAACGCGGGACCTTCGGCTGGGGGAGGCGTCGATCATGGAGTGAAGGCTTCTATCGGCGATTTTGAACCCGCGCAATCCGGTTCGGGGATTTTTTTGCCTTTTCCTCCCACTCGTTCAAAGATGAGCCCTGCTTTTTTCCCCATATGAAAAACCTTCCCCTTTCGATCATTCTCGCGTGGTGTCTGGCGACGCTGGCGTCGTTTTCCCAAACATCACAGGCCATCGATGCCGTGGTGGAGTCAGCGCGTGAGATTCCGGTCGCCTACGACGTCGATGTGGCGATCGTCGGCGGCAGCACGGGCGCCATTACCGCCGCGGTGGAAGCGGCCTCGAAGGGAGCCTCCGTTTTCCTGGCCGCGCCGCGACCTTACCTGGGCGAAGACGTGGCTGGAACGTTGCGTCTCTGGCTGGAAGATGACGAGCAGGCGGAGTCGCCTCTGGAAAAGGCACTCTTCGAACGCGAAGACCCCGTCACCGGTTTCCCCAATCGGCTCAGCTTCACCTACGAAGTCGACCAGCCGGCGAACCGCAAGCACGCCGATCCGAAGAGCACGGTGCTGACGGATGGCGCCTGGCAGCTGGCGGCGAGTCACTCCGTCCAGTTTGACGCCGACACTACCGTGATCGCTGATCTCGGAAAAATGGCGCGACTCAAGGAACTGCACCTGATGTCGTTTCTCCGTCAGGGCGAGTTCGAAGTCGGCGGTGTGGAAGTCTGGACCTCGCCGAATGGCAAGCTCTGGCGCGAATTGGGCGAGGTCGAGCAGTCCACCGTGACCGGAACCGGAGACGCGGTGGTGCAGTGGACCATGCCGGTGAAGCAGCCTTGCCGCTTCGTGAAGGTGCTGGCGAAAAAGGCGCCCGAAGCACAACGAATTTTGCTCGGTGAATTGCTGCTGATCGAAGACGCCGAAGTGACGGTCGATCCCGAAGCGGTCCGCCCCCCGGCGACGCCGATGCAGGTGAAGGTCGCGCTCGATGAAGCCCTCCTCGGCGCCGGAGTGCAGTATCTCTACGGATCGATCGCCACCGATCTGCTGGTGGACGAAAAAGGCCAACCGGCCGGGATCGTGATGGCGAATCGCGCGGGTCGTCAGGCGGTCAAAGCCAAGGTCGTGATCGACGCCACCGCTCGCGGCTCGCTCGCCCGGGCGGCGGGAGTCGAGTTTGCGGCTTACCCGGCTGGAAAACAGACATTTCAGCGCATCGTGGCCGGAGGCGACCCGAAAACCGGCGACGGGATCGAGGTCGAAACCGCTCGGGTGAAGTTCTACTCAGCCGAAGGCGCCCATGATGTTTATGTCTACGACCTGGAGATCCCCATGGCGGACGACAGTGCCGCGTCATTTGCCAGAGCGGAAGTGATCGCGCGCGGGGAAACCTTCGATGTCGCACTCGTCGACGAATCGGACGTGCTTTTCCAGGTGCCTCCGGATCCCATGAAGGGGAAAATCTCGGATTCGGCGGCGAACTTCGATGCGCAGACGGTCGATCTGGCGGCGTTCCAGTCGGCGAACCTCGACCGGTTTTTCGTTCTCGGGGGGTGCGCCGATCTGTCGCGTGACGCGGCGGCGGGACTGCTTCGTCCCCTCAACCTGATGCGGGTCGGAACGCGGATCGGCGCGGCGGCCGCGGAACTGGCGTCACAGGCGACCGTTTCCGGTGAGGTGTCCGTGAAGGCGGCGTCGCCCGAGGGCGCCCGAAAGGTGGGCGAGGTAGCGGAATTTCTCAACGGGCCTCGTCCCACGGATGAAGGTCTCCCGACCGTGTCGTCAGCAGCCAGGGCGTTGCCGGTGCTCGGCGAGTACGATGTGGTCGTCGCCGGTGGCGGGACGGGCGGCGCTCCGGCGGGTATCGGAGCGGGCCGAAAAGGAGCGAAGACGCTGGTGATCGAATTTCAGGATCACCTCGGCGGGGTCGGCACCCTGGGGCTCATTTCCAGTTACTATCATGGTTATCGAAAGGGCTTCACCGAGGAGATCGACCAACACGTCGACGAGATGGGTGGGCCGAAGCGAAAGGGTGGCTGGAACCCGGTGGCGAAACGTGAAGTGTGGCGGAATCAGATCGTCGAGGCCGGAGGCGATATCTGGTTTTCCACGCTCGCCTGCGGCGCCATCGTCGAAAACGGCGCCGTAAAAGGCGTGGTCGTGGCCACCTCCCAGGGGCGGGGAGTGGTGCTCGCGAAAGCGGTGGTCGATTCCACCGGCAATTCGGACATTGCCGTGGCCGCGGGCGCCAAGTTCATGACCACGTCGGCCGAGCACGTCGCCATGCAGGGGACCGGACTTTCGCCGCGGGCGCTCGGAACGGGTTACCACAATACGGACTATTCGTTCGCCGACGAATCCGATCCCGTGGACCAGTGGCGGATGATCGTCGCGGGGCGGAAAAAGTATCGCGGCAGCTACGATCTTTCGTCATTCATCGATACCCGGGAACGGCGTCGTATCGTCGGTGACGCCTACATCAGCCCGCTGGACATCATCAATGGTAGAACCTGGCACGACACCATCGCCATTCATGAGAGCAATTTCGATACCCACGGCTACACCGTGCATCCCGTTTTCCTGATCGATTTTCCGGACAAGAAAGACATGCAGGCGCCCGTGCCGTATCGCGCCCTGTTGCCCGAGGGCATCGAGGGCGTGCTCGTGACCGGACTCGGGATCAGTGCGCATCGTGACGCCATGCCGATCCTCCGCATGCAGCCCTGCGTTCAGAACCAGGGCTACGCGGCCGGCGTGGCGGCGGCTACTGTGGCGGAGCAGGGGATTCCGCTGCGTTCCCTGGATGTTAAGGCTCTCCAGAAACACCTCGTCGAAATCGGATCGTTGCCCGAGGAGGTACTCGAAGCTCAGGACAGCGGCCCCGCGGGAGACGATGTCATCGCTGCCGCCGTCGCTTCCGTCGTGAACGACTACCGCGGCCTCGCGATACTTCTCGAAGAGAAAGACCGGTCTCTGCCGTTGCTGAAGAAAGCGTATCAGTCGACCGAAGACGCTGAACCGCGCCTGATCTACGCCAACCTGCTCGGGATGCTGGGAGATCCCACGGGCGCCCCAACGCTGATCGAAACCATCCGGTCACATGACTGGGACGAAGGGTGGAATTTCCGCGGCATGGGACAGTTCGGCGGCAGCATCTCACCCTTGGATTCGCAGATCATCGCGCTCGGTCGTTCGGGCGATTCAAAAGGCATCGAGGCCATTCTGGAGAAAGTCGATCAACTCGATGCCACCAGGGAATTTTCCCATCATCGGGCCGTCGCCATGGCGCTTGAGGCGGAGCGCGATCCCGCCGCCGCAGAATCGCTCGCCGGTCTGTTGATGAAAGAGGGAATGATGGGGCATGCCATCACCGAGATCGGTGAGAGCGATCGACAGGAAGAGCGTTCAGAGCCCTTGCGTGAGATTATCCTCGCCCGCGCCCTGTATCGCTGCGGCGATCACCAGGGTTTGGGCGAGAAGATCCTGCGACAGTATGAGCACGATCTGCGCGGCCTGTTCGCGAAACACGCCCACGCGGTGCTCGAAGAAGGGAATCAGCGCTGATGCCTATGGGCGGAGGTGGTGAACGCGAAACACGGGTGGTGACCTTTCGAGGATTCCGGTTCGCGATCGGTCAGGATTTCCTGGTTTCGACCCCGGCCGTCCGGTCGGGGATGCCCTTCTCTTTCAGGATGGTGATCAACGCCTCGAAGTGTTCCGCTCCTTCGTGGATTTCGTCTCTTGGAATGATCGCGAAAGACCCGGACGACAGTTCGAGGAGCAGCCGTTTCTCAATCAGATAGAATCGCGTCACCGAACGCCATGGCGCGACACTGACGATTTCGTCCACCTTTTCGGTGAAGCCCTCTTCATCCACTTGGAGGACGATGTTCGTTTCGGGTCGATCTCGGGACGATTGAATCAGGGACTCCCGGTAGCGTTTCCCGTAGTGGATGGAGCGGGAAATGGAATATCCCAGTGCTGCCATGAAAACGAAGAAGGTGATCAGCATTCCGGCCTTGAATGCGATGCACGCGGCCAGGAAAAGCAGGAACCACCAAAGCGCCATTTGGGAGTAGAAATTCCTGGTTGCGTCTCGGACACAATTCGGGTGCTTGGCGAAATAGGGAGCGATGTAGTCCTGATGGGTGTTTCGGTATTTCAGCGTCACGGTGAATCGTAGGCTGTGGATTTTGAGTGGCGATGGATCGGCATCGCCCAATCTCCCTCGAATAGCCGGTTGCTCGGGAGTGGAATTTTCACCGCTTGCCAACCGACCCACAATTAAAATCCCGCCGTGATTCATTCCCTGGCCGAGGGGTGCTGCGTTCGAAATGGCGGACAGGGAGGGATTGATGGCCGTTGGCCATCTGTGCGGCAGAGGCTCGCTGTCGCTCGCGATTTTTTGACTCCCGCCGAGAGCGGGACAGACGCACTCGAACTGCGTTCGAACCCCGGGCCGGCAAATTCACGTCTCAAAGCCTCGCTTCGCTTTTTTGGCCTTGAGAAGTGAATGGCGGACAGGGAGGGATTCGAACCCTCGGTACCGTTGCCGGCACACACGCTTTCCAGGCGTGCCCATTCGACCGCTCTGGCACCTGTCCTTTTTTGAAATAAGGGAATCCACCTGAGATCCCATTTCGCAGCAGCGCGAAAACGGTCGGGGAAACGAGCGGAAGGAGACTAGTGTGCGAAAATGAGCGGCTCGCAAGTTGAAATAACGGGCCAAAAACGGGAATTCATTAAGCTATCTAAAATTTCCAAAAAAAGGGTTTGTCATATTTGAGAGGATCGCTAAGCTAGCGGCTGTCAACAACCTACTCAGAAACTACCATGAAAAAACTGTTGTCTACTCTCACGGTTCTCTCACTTACCATCGGCCTCGCGTCCGCGGGTGACTGGGGCAAGAACCCTGTCGAAAAAAATCCCGTCGTGATTCCGGCCGGCTGCGACTGCTTTGGCACTGGATTTGAATTCAGTGGCTTCGTCGCGGGTGCGATTCCGGACAGTGGCGACGGTGAACTCGGTGGAGGTGCCGCTCTCGGTTACTTCTTCACCGAAAACGTCGGTGTCGAACTCAGCTACACCATTGCTGCTTTCGAGAGCGAAGAACACGTCATCACCGGTAACCTGATTTACCGCATGCCGATGAAAGACATCTGCATCGCTCCTTACGTGCTCGCTGGTGGCGGTCTGCTGACCAACAGCGCCACGGACGGTCTGTTCGACGTCGGTGCCGGTCTCGATATCCGCCTCGATTCCATGGGTTGCGTGGGCATCTTCGTCGATGCCACCTACAACTGGGTCGAAGACGATCGCGACTTCACGCTGATTCGCAGCGGTCTGCGCATTCCTTTCTGATCGAGGAGATCCCTGTAGAAGAATTTCATTCTTCTGAGAAAGTTTGACTGAGCCGGGGCGGTTTTTCCGCTCCGGCTTTTTCTTTGTCGGCATGATCGCGGATCGAACGGCGCAGTGAGAAAAGTTTCCGCCCGGCTTGAGTCGGGCTGGAATCAGGTTGACGAAAAGGCCTTCATCTGTTTGTTTCTCACCCCCGTCCCCCGAGGGCGGGAAACAGGAAAAATTCGATCGGTCATTCCTCGAATCCCAATGGTGAGGTGGCTGAGTGGTCGAAAGCACATCTTTGCTAAAGATGCGTACTGGAAACAGTACCGTGGGTTCGAATCCCACCCTCACCGCCATTTTTCCTGTTGGTTGGTTCGACGTCTCTCCCAGCTTTTCCCGCCCAGATTTTGTCGATGCGCTCTCGGAACTCGCCGGTGACTTCGACCATTGGAATTGGAGTGGTGTCACTCCTTTCGAGCGCGGCGTTGATGCTGACCGGTTGTGTCTTTGACGGCATCGGAAAAGGTGAATCCAAGGTCGCCAAGACCAAAAAAGCGAAAAAGGACGACTCCGAAGGCGGGCTTTTCTCAAAAGTCGGCGATTGGATGAAGCGCGACAAAAAGAAGGAACAGGAGGCGGAGAAAAAAAAGAACGCGCTGCCGATTCCCCAGAAACTGCCGATCGGTTCCGTGCATCTCGTCCACGAAGCGGGCGGATTCGTGCTCATCCGGACCGGACGGACCACGGAAATCAAGCCGGAGGCGGATCTGGTGACTTTTGACGAACAGGGTCGGCCCACGGGAAAACTGAAACTCAGCCCCGAACGAAAAGGTGCCTTTCTCGCGGCGGACATTGTGGAGGGGCACCCGGCGGTCAACGACCGGGTGGTCATGTTTGGCTATCTCGATGGTCAGGGAGAGATTCGTTTTGAAAACCTCGGTGGCGATCAGGATGAGGTCCTTGAGTAGGGCGGGCGCAGGTGGCGAAACCCGCGATATTTCAAATTCAGAGATTGCATGATCGAGGAAACAGAGGCTCGCCGACGAATCCTGGAAGCGATCCCTCTGGGCGGCGGTCCGGAGGAAACTGTCTCGCTGGAAGAGGCCTTGGGTCGCGTGCTTTCGCGCGAGATCGTCGGGCGGGTCGACCTGCCCGGCTTCGACAATTCCTCGATGGATGGCTACGCAGTGCGTGCGGTCGAAGCCGTCGCTGGGGCGAAGCTGCAAATCGCCGGTGAACAGCCGGCCGGTCCCGACCTGCGTCTCGCCCTCGAATCCGGACAGGCCATTCGAATTTTCACCGGCGCCCCGATCCCGGCCGGAGCGGACGCGGTGATCATGCAGGAGGATGTCAGGCGTCTGGCCGACTCGAATCGCATCGAGATCGTTGAGGGGGTTGAATCCGGAGAGAACATCCGGCCGCGAGGAGGCGATGTTTGTGCGGGACAGAAATTGTTTGAGGCCGGCGTGGTAATAGGTCCCGCGGCGATCGGACTGCTGGCATCCCAGGGCTACACTGAGGTTCCGGTCTTCGCGAAACCACGGGTCGGCATCGTGACCACCGGGGACGAACTTCGGGAACCAGGTCAGGGCGAAACGTCGCTGCCGCAGGGATGTCTCTACAATTCCAATGGGCCAATGCTGGCGGCGCTCGTTCGGGAGCTTGGTGCGCGACCTCGCCGCTGGCACGCGCCCGATGAACCGGAGGCACTGCGAGCGATGCTGGCGGAGGCGCTTGAGGCTTCCGATTTTCTCCTGGTGGCGGGGGGCGTCTCGGTCGGTGATCGGGATTTTGTGAAAGAAACGCTCGCCGAACTGGGGGTGGCGTCCGACTTCTGGCGAGTGCGGGTAAAGCCCGGAAAACCCTTCCTTTTTGTTTGGGGAAAACAAAGCCATGGCGGTAGCCCTGGCGCGTTCGTTTTCGGATTGCCGGGAAATCCGGTTTCAGCTTTTG